>NZ_JBSGDD010000069.1:0-42014 GCF_053602195.1 Kitasatospora sp. NPDC004531
AGTGCACGTCAGCTGGGTCGCGATCAAGTGCAGGTCATTGTCCTGCGTCGCGATCTTTGCGGTGGGGTGCCTTCCGCTTCGCGCAGTTCCCCGCGCCCCTGTTTTCGCACCCTCCCGCTCTCCCGGGTTTTCGCGCCCGCCTGCTCTCCTGGGTTTTCGCGTCCGTCCGCCCGGGCGCTCTGGTGGGCCGCCGGAGTGAACGCGTCCAGCTTGTGGGTCATTGATGGCATTTGACGGATTTTCAGACTAGTTGCTCGATCATAGGGTCGCGGTGAGTAGCCACTCATGTGCGCAGCGTGCGCAGACTCGCCGTCAGATCGATCGAGAGGAACCCGTCATGAGACGCCGTCGACCCCCCTGGGAACGTGCGCGCAGACGTCATGGGCCGGCGGCGGTCCGCAGTCGGCTGGTGCGGGCGTTGGTGCCGCTGGCGGTGGTGTTCGCCACGGTCTCGGCGTCCGTCGCCGGGCCGAGCGCCGCGCCGGCCGCGGGGGACCGGCAGTTGCCGGTGACGCTGTCCAAGACCGGTACCGACCTGGCCACGGGGAGCACCACGCAGACCGGGCACGGTGACACGGTGCGCTGGGTGGTGTCGGCGACGAATCCGGACGGCGCCCCGGTCGATGCCACGATCACCGATGTGATCCAGGGCGGGCCGGGCAGCTCCCCGCAGGCGCAGACGTACGTGCCGGGCTCGCTCCAGGCGCCGCCCGGCTTCACCAAGGAGTGGTCGACCGACCACGGCGCGAGTTTCAGCGGCACCGACCAGGGCACCGCGACCAACGTCGTGCAGGCCCGCAACCCCGAGCTCGCGTCGCCCGCGACCGGGTTGGTGGTGTCGATCCCGCCGCCGTTCGAGCCGATCAACACGGCCACCGGCGGCGACGGGTTCACCCCGATCCTGTACACCGCCACGATCAACGGCGTCCAGACGCCCGAGGTCTGGAACATCTACCACCACGGCTTCGCCAACCCCGCCAGCGTGGTCTGTACGGACCTGCTCACCAACGGCCCCTGCCCGACCCCGGACGGGGCGCCCGCCACGTGGCCGCAGGCACTGAACTCCTCGGTGCCCGGAGCGACCACCGGCGACCTCGGCAGCACCCGCACGCCGACCTACGTGCAGATCGGCTCGAAGCTGTACTACGCCGCGATCAGCCGCACCGAGTTCGCCGTGATCGGCGTCGGCTGCATCGACCTCCAGACCCAGGCCAGCTGCGGCTTCACCGAGCTGCAGAACGGCACCGGGCAGGTCATCGGCGGTGTCGTCCAGGCGCCGAACCAGAACCTCTACGCGGTGTCCGGCACCGGTGAGATCCTCTGCTACGACGCCGCCGCCAACGCCCCCTGCGGGACGTTCGACATCGGCCTGCCGCCCAACGAGGGCCAGGACGTCTTCAGCGGCGACTACTCCGGCATCATGCGGACGATCGAAGGAAAGATCTACGTCACCGACAACACGCTGGCCCCCGCGCCCACCGTGATGTCCTGCTTCGACCCGTCCACGAACGCCGCGTGCGCCGGCTGGGCCACCCCGAAGACCGTGGTCACCCCGACCACCGCCGACGAGCCCGCCCGGGCCGACAACGTCTTCGAGATGTACGACGCGGCCGGCACCGTCACCGGCGTCTGCACGATCGTCGGCGGCTTCTACCAGCAGGTCACCCCGCCGGTCGGCACCGTGGTCTGCTTCGACCTGGCCGGCAACCCGATCGCCGCGCCGCCCGGTCTCACCGCGCTGGTCAGCACGAACGTCGCCATCGGCGAGGCCAACTTCCAGGTGCCGCTGACCATCACCGCCCCCAACGGCCACCTGGAGACCGAGTTCCCGCTGTGGATCTACCGGGGCGTCACGCCGACCCTGAACAGCACCTCCTACTGCTACGACTGGACGATCCAGGGCCCGTGCGCGCAGTACGGCACGAACGGCATCGTCGAGGGCCCGCCCAACGTCAACGGCGGCAACACCAGCCCGTACGGCTACGCCTACGACGGCCAGTGCAAGTACAGCCTCGGCGACACCGGGTACCTGTTCTCGCTGGACCCCGTCACCGGCGCCTCGCCCTGTCAGAAGACCAGGGCGCAGGCCTCGCTGAACCCCGCCGCGTTCTACTGCGACGGGGCCACCGGGCACGTCAGGTCCTACGGGGAGGTCAGTCTGCTCGGCGTCGATCCGAGCACCGTCGACTTCACCCAGTCCACGGTGACGGTGCTGGCGGCGGACGGCAGCACCGTCGGCACCTTCCCGTTCGACCCCGGGTCGGAGACGGCGGACATCTCGACCGTCCCGATCGCCGACTCGCCGATCCAGGTCGTTGCCAACATCACCCTGATCGGGGGCGGCTCGTTCCCGCCCGGCAGCAACCCGCGGATGCAGGTCACCTTCGTCGGTGACGCCCCGCAGATCTGCTTCGAGACCACGGTCGGTACGGACTGCTCCGTCACCGCCGTCTTCAACCAGGCCACCGCCGTCACCGACGGCCAGACGCCCGTCGCCTCCAACACCGTCACCCTCCAGGTGGAGCCGGGCCCCGACTGCACCCCGATGGTGAAGATCGTCAAGGAGGTCTGCGCCTCGACCAACCCCGGCGACTGCGGGCCGGGCGGCCCAGGTCCGTGGGGGAGCACGACCACCATTCCGCCGGGTGGCACCGCGTACTGGCGGATCACTGTCAGCAACGCCGGGCCCAGTGACGTCAGCGGCGTCACCCTGACCGACCCCGTCAGCCCGTCTTGCGCGGCCGGCGGACCGTTCGACCTACCGGCGGGCACCGACCACCAGATCTTCTGCGACCTTCCCGGTGTCACCCAGGACACCGTCAACACCGTCTGGGCCACCTACATCACCCCGGACGGCACCGTGCACACCACGCCGCAGGCGGAGGCGAGCGTCGTGGTGGCCGGCGCCGGGGCGCTGGCCATCGAGAAGACACCGGATTCCCCCGGTCCGTTCCGTGAGGGAGACGTGGTCTCCTACACGTACACCGTCACCAACACGGGCACCGCGCCGATGCACAACATCATCGTGATCGACGACCACGTGCCGTCGGTGGTGTGCGACCGGACGGACCTGAACCCGGGGGAGAGCACGCTCTGCCACGGCAGCTACGTGGTGACGGCCGCGGATGTGCCGGCGGGTCAGGTGACGAACACCGCGCACGCGGAGGGCACCGACTCCGGGGGCCTGCACGTGGTGAGCCCGCCGGTCGTGGCGACCGTCCCGGTCGTGGGCGTGGCGAAGCTGGATATCGAGAAGAGACCCGACAACCCCGGCCCGTTCCACCTGAACGAGATCGTCGACTACACGTACACGGTGACCAACACGGGCACCGCGACGGTGCACAACCTGATCGTGTTCGACGACCACGTGCCGTCGGTGGTGTGCGGCCGGACGGACCTGAACCCGGGGGAGAGCACGCTCTGCCACGGCAGCTACGTGGTGACGCCCGAGGACGTGAAAGCGGGCCATGTGATGAACACGGCGCGCGCGAGCGGTCTCGATCCGCTGGGCGAGCCGGTGGAGAGCCAGTGGGTCGTGGCGACCGTCCCCGTGGTCGGCGAGGTCCTGCTGGTCATCGAGAAGACGCCCGACAGCGCCGGCCCGTTCCGCCTGGGCGACGCGGTCTCGTACACGTACACCGTCACCAACACCGGCACGGCCCCGGCCGAGAGCCTGGCGGTGATCGACGACCGGGTGTCACCGGTGACGTGCAGCACTTCGGTGCTGCAACCGGGGGAGAGCACGCTCTGCCACGGCGCGTACACGATCACGGCAGCGGATGTGACGGCCGGGCAGGTCACCAACGTCGCCCACGCCGAGGCCACCGACCAGCAGGGTCAGCGGGTGTCGAGCCCCCCGACGGAGGTGACCGTTCCGGTGGTCGGCGAAGGGAGGCTGGAGATCGAGAAGACGCCGGACAGCACCGGCCCGTTCCGCCCCGGCGACGTGGTGTCCTACACCTACACGGTGACCAACACCGGTACCGGAGAGGTGCACAACCTGATCGTGACCGACGACCACGTGGTGACGGTGACGTGCGACTCGACGCTGCTGCTTCCGGGTGAGAGCACGAAGTGCCGTGGCAGTTACGTGGTCACGGAAGCGGATGCGGCGGCGGGTCTTGTGGTCAACACCGCTCAGGCGGAGGGCACGGACCAGATCGGCCAGACCGTGGTGAGCCCGTCGGCCTCGGCGCTGGTGCTGGTGCTCGGTGTCGCGGAGCTGGTCATCGAGAAGACGGCGGACAGCGCGGGCCCGTTCCGCCTGGGTGAGACGGTCTTCTACACGTACACGGTGACCAACACGGGCACCACGTCCGTGCACAACCTGACCGTGATCGACGACCACGTGGCGCCGGTGACCTGTCCCTCGACGGTGTTGAACCCGGGCGAGAGCACGCTGTGCCACGGCAGTTACGTGATCACGGCCGCGGACGTGGCGGCGGGCAAGGTGACCAACACCGCCCACGCCGAGGGCACCGACCCGCTGGGCCAGGTGGTCCAGAGCCCGCCGGCCAGCCTCACCGTCCCAGTGGTGGGCGAGGCCGTGCTGCACCTGGAGAAGACGCCGGACAGCCCCGGCCCGTTCCGCCTCGGCGACACGGTGACGTACACGTACACGGTGACGAACACGGGCACCGCGCCCGTGCACGACCTGGTGATCAGCGACGACCACCCGGTGACGCTGACCTGCGACCGGAGCGACCTGGCCCCGGGCGAGAGCGCGCTGTGCCACGGCAGCTACGTGGTGACGGCCGCCGATGTGTCGGCAGGTAAGGTGACGAACACCGCGGAGGTGAAGGGCCTGGACCCGCAGGGCCAGACGGTGGTGAGCCCGCCGGCCCAGGCGACCGTCCCGGTGGTGGGCGAGGCCCTGCTGGCCATCGAGAAGACGGCGGACAGCGCCGGCCCGTTCCGGTTGGGCGACAGCGTCGGCTACACGTACACGGTGACCAACACCGGTACGGCCGAGGTGCACAACCTCATCGTGGTGGACGACCACGTCAGCGGCGTGGGGTGCGATACCTCGGTGCTACTGCCCGGTCAGAGCACGCTCTGCCACGGCAATTACGTGATCACGGAGGCGGACGTCACGGCGGGTCAGGTGACCAACACCGCGCACGCCGAGGGCACCGACCCGCTGGGCCTGGTGGTCCAGAGCCCGCAGGCCCAGGCCACCGTCCCGGTGGTGGGCGAGGTCCTGCTGCTCTTCACGAAGACGCCGGACAGCGTGGGACCGTTCCGTGCGGGCGACGTCGTCTCCTACACGTACAAGGTGACGAACGCCGGTACGGCCGCCCTGCACAACCTGGTCGTCACGGACGATCACATCGCGTCCGTGACCTGTGACACGACGACGGTGAACCCGGGGGAGAGCACGCTCTGCCACGGCAGCTATGTCGTCACGCAGGCCGACGTGCTGGCCGGCGACGTGGTCAACACCGCCCGTGTGGAGGGCACGGACCCGCAGGGCGAGACGGTGTTGGGCCCGTCCGCCCAGGCGGTGGTTCCGACGATCCGCGAGGCCGAACTGGTCCTCCAGAAGGCGGCCGCCAGCGCAGGGCCGTTCCACGTGGGCGATGTCGTTCCCTACACCTACACGGTGACGAACACGGGCACGGCCGCGGTGACCGGCCTCGCCGTCACGGACGACCACATCCCGGCCGTCACCTGCGACACGACGACGCTGAACCCCGGCGAGAGCACCTTCTGCCACGGTTCGTACGTCATCACCGCAGCCGACGAGGCGGCCGGCTCGGTGACCAACAAGGCCGTCGCCAACGGCACCGACCCGGTGGGGCAGCCCGTCCAGAGCCCCCCTGCGGAAGCCACCATCAACATCTCGGGCGACGCCCAGCTGACCCTCTCGAAGGTCGCCGACAGCGCAGGCCCGTTCCACGCGGGTGACACCGTCACCTACACCTACACCGTGACCAACGCCGGGACGGCGACGGTGAACGGCCTGGAGGTGATCGACAACCGGGTGGGGACGGTGGTGTGCAACACGACGGTCCTGGCCCCGGGCGAGAGCACGCTGTGCCACAGCACCTACGTGGTGTCGACCTTCGATGTGCCGGTGGGCCACGTGACCAACACCGCCTACGCGGGAGGCACCGACCCGCAGGGCCAGTTGATCCTGAGCCCGGTGGCGGAGGCCACCATCGCCGTGGTCGGCGTCGCGGAGCTGTCCCTCCGGAAGGTGGCCGACAGCGGCGGTCCGTTCCGCGCGGGTGACACCGTCACCTACACGTATTTCGTGCGGAACTCCGGTACGGCGACGGTCAACTCCCTGACTGTCGCGGACGACCACGTCGTATCGGTGACGTGCGACGCGACGACGCTGGCCCCGGGCGAGAGCACCACGTGCCACGGCAGTTACGTAGTGTCGTCCGTCGATGTGCAGGCGGGGCACGTGACCAACACCGCGCACGCGGAGGGCACGGACCCGCAGGGCCAGACGGTGCTGAGCGCGCTGGACTCGGTGACCGTCCCGGTGGTGGGCGAGGTGCTGCTGACGATCGAGAAGATCGCCGACGGCACCGGCCCGTTCCACCTGGGCGACACCGTTTCCTACACGTACACGGTGACCAACGCCGGTACCGCGACCGTGAGCGGCCTCGGGGTCGTGGACGACCGCGTGACGACGGTGACGTGCGACTCGACGACGCTGGCGCCCGGTGAGAGCACGCTGTGCCACGGCAGTTACGTCGTCACGGCCGCGGACGTGCAGGCGGGCAAGGTGACCAACACCGCGCACGCGGAGGGCACCGACCCGCAGGGCCAGCAGGTGGTGAGCCCGCCCGTCGAAGCCACCGTTCCGGTGGTGGGAGTCGGCGCGCTGACCATCGAGAAGACGCCCGACAGCGTCGGCCCGTTCCACCTGGGCGAGACCGTCCACTACACCTACACGGTGACCAACACCGGTACGGCGGTGGTGAACGCGCTCAAGGTGGCGGACGACCACGTGGTGTCGGTGACGTGCGACACGACGGTGCTGAACCCCGGTGACAGCACGCTCTGCCACGGCAGCTACGTCGTCACGGCCGCCGATGTGACGGCCGGGCAGGTGACCAACACCGCTCGCGCGGAAGGCACCGACCCGCAGGGTCAGACGGTGCTGAGCCCGCCGGCCTCGGCGACCGTCCCGGTGGTGGGCGAGGTGCTGCTGACGATCGAGAAGATCGCCGACGGCGCCGGTCCGTTCCACCTGGGCGAGACCGTCCACTACACCTACACGGTGACCAACACCGGCACGGCGGTGGCGAGCAACGTCAAGGTGCTGGACGACCACGTCGCCTCGGTGACGTGCGACGCCACGACGCTGGCACCCGGTACGAGCACGCTGTGCCACGGCAGTTACGTGGTGACGGCCGCCGATGTGCAGGCGGGCAAGGTGACCAACACCGCGCACGCGGAGGGCACCGACCCGCAGGGCCAGCAGGTGGTGAGCCCGCCCGTCGAGGCCACCATTCCGGTGGTGGGCATCGCCGAGCTGACCATCGCGAAGACGGCCGACAGCGCGGGCCCGTTCCACGCGGGCGACACCGTGACGTACACGTACACGGTGACCAACACCGGTACGGCGGCGGTGAACGCGCTCAAGGTCGCGGACGACCACGTGGTCCCGGTGACCTGCGACGCGACGACGCTCGCTCCCGGTGAGAGCACGCTCTGCCACGGCACCTACGTGGTGTCGGCCGCGGACGTGACGGCCGGGCACGTGACCAACACCGCTCGTGCGGAGGGCACCGACCCGCAGGGTCAGACAGTGGTCAGCCCGCAGGTCGAGGCGACCGTCCCGGTGGTCGGCGAGGGGCTGCTGACCATCGAGAAGATCGCCGACAGCGCCGGCCCGTTCCGCGTGGGCGACACCGTGGCGTACACGTACACGGTGACGAACACGGGCACGGCGCCGGTCAGCAACCTCACGGTCGTGGACGACCACGTCGCCTCGGTGACGTGCGACTCGACGACCCTGGCGCCGGGCACGAGCATGCTGTGCCACGGCAGTTACGTCATCACGGCCGCCGATGTGACGGCCGGCCATGTCACGAACACCGCGCACGCGGCGGGTACCGACCCGCAAGGTCAGGAGGTGGTGAGCCCGCCGGTCGAGGTGACCGTGCAGGTGGTGGGCGAGGCGCAGTTGGCCATCCAGAAGTCGGCCGACACCGCCGGTCCGTTCCACGCGGGCGACACGGTGTCCTACACGTACACCGTGACCAACACCGGTACGGCGACCGTCAGCAACCTCACGGTGGCGGACGACCACGTGGTGCCGGTGACGTGCGACTCGACGACCCTGAACCCGGGCGCGAGCACGCTGTGCCACGGCACTTACGTGGTGACGGCCGCCGATGTGACGGCGGGGCACGTGACCAACACCGCTCGCGCGGAGGGCACGGACCCGCAAGGTCGGACGGTGCTGAGCCCGCAGGTCGAGGCGACCGTCCCGGTGGTCGGCGAGGGGCTGCTGACCATCGAGAAGATCGCCGACAGCGCCGGTCCGTTCCACCTGGGCGACACCGTTTCCTACACGTACACGGTGACGAACACGGGCACGGCGCCGATCGGCGGCATCACGGTCGTGGACGACCACGTCGCTTCGGTGACGTGCGACTCGACGACCCTGAACCCGGGCGCGAGCACGCTGTGCCACGGCAGCTACGTGGTGACGGCCGCCGACGTGCAGGCGGGCAAGGTGACCAACACCGCGCACGCGGAGGGCACGGACCCGCACGTGGTGAGCCCGTCGGTCGAGGTGACCGTCCCGGTGACGGGCGAGGCGCAGCTGTCGGTGACGAAGAAGGCCGACGCGAGCGGTCCGTTCCGGGCGGGTGACGTGGTGCGGTACACGTACACCGTCACCAACACCGGCTCCGTGGCGCTGCACGACGTCGCGGTGTCGGACGACCGGGTGGCGTCGGTGGTGTGCGACGCCAGGACGCTGGACCCGGGGCGGAGCACGGTCTGTCACGGCTCGTACGTGGTCACGGAGGAGGACGTCGAGGCGGGCCGGGTGACGAACACGGCGCACGCGTCGGGTACCGATCCCGAGGGCCGGCCGGTGGAGAGCGCGCCGGTGGAGCTGACGGTGGAGACCGTCTCGGGTGCGTCGTCGCTGTCGGTGTCGAAGCAGGCCGACGTGACGGGCGCCGCGCGGGTGGGTGACACGGTGACGTACACCTACACGGTGACCAACACCGGCTCCACGGTGCTGACGGACCTGACGGTCCGTGACGACCGGGTGGCGTCGGTGTCCTGCGAGGCGACGAGGCTGGAGCCGGGTGCGAGCACCACCTGCCGCGGCACCTACCTGGTGACGGCGGAGGACGCCAAGGCCGGCCACGTGACGAACACGGCGAAGGCCTCGGCCCGCGACCCGCAGGGGGAGCTGGTGGAGAGCGGGTCGGTCGAGCTGTGCGTCGCGGTGTCGCAGTGCCCGGAGGAGGGCTGCGTGAAGCCGCCGCACCAGGGCGGTCCGGCGAAGCCGCCGCACGGCGGCGAGGGCGGCGGTCATCTGCCGGACACGGGTTCGCCGGCGGTGCTCGTGGCGGCCGGCCTGGCCGGCGGCGGGCTGCTGACGCTGGGCGGTGTGCTGCTCCACCGGGCACGGCGCCGGGCGGACGCGGACCGGTTCACGGGGTGACGCCGATCGCCATTCGGTGAAGCGGACCGCCCCCGGGGTCTTCGGGCCCCGGGGGCGGTCCGTGTCGTGGGGCGACCGGAGTTGACGCCGGTTCGGGGGCGTGGCGCCGGTCACACCGGTTCTGCTGGGGCGGATTGAACTGCCGTGGCAGGGAGGGGAGTTGGCCGAAAGCCGCAGGTTGGCCGGGGTAACGGAGCGGTGACGGTCTCGACCCCGGATGACGGGGGATCTAAGGTATGCCTTAGCTTACTGAGCGGCGCCGGGGTGAACCCCGGCCCGTGGAGTCCGCCCTACCCTCATCCCTGGAGTGAGCATGCCCGCCCGCCGTACGACTGCCGCGACCTTCCTCGTTCTCGCCGTGGCGGGTGCCGCGTTGGTGGGGTGCTCGAAGAAGGACGACGGGAAGGTGTCGGCGGACGGCAGCGGGCCGGTGCAGGTGACGGCGACGGACAGCAAGTGCGAGCTGTCGAAGACCACCTTCCCGGCGGGCCACGTCGAGCTGGCGGTGGCGAACAAGGGCAACAAGACCACCGAGGTGTACGTCTACGCCGAGGGCGACAAGATCGTCACCGAGCGGGAGAACATCGGCCCGGGCACCAAGGTGAGCATCAACGCCGAGATCAAGGCGGGCACCTACGAGGTGGCCTGCAAGCCGGGCATGACCGGTGACGGCATCCGCCAGAAGATCACCGTGACGGCCGCCTCGGGCGCGCCGGCGAAGACCGACGACCGGCTGACCCAGGCCGTCGCGGACTACCGCAAGTACGCGCAGGAGCAGGCCGACGCGACCCTCCCGGTGGTGGAGCAGTTCGCGGCGGCGATCACCGCCGGCGACGTGGAGAAGGCGAAGTCGCTGTTCGCCGCGTCCCGGGTGGGCTGGGAGCGGACCGAGCCGGTGGCGGAGAGCTTCGGCGACATCGACCCGAAGACCGACGCCCGCGAGGACGCACTGGAGGAGGGCCAGGCGTGGACCGGCTGGCACCGCCTGGAGAAGGCGCTGTGGGCGGACGGCAGGATCGGCGACGAGGAGAAGACCCTCGCCGCCCAGCTGGTCACCGACCTGAAGGACTGGCAGAAGCGCGTCCCCGAGGCGGAGATCACCCCCACCGGCATGGCCAACGGCGCCAAGGAGCTGCTGGACGAGGTCTCCAAGAACAAGATCACCGGTGAGGAGGACCGCTACAGCCACACCGACCTGTCGGACTTCGCCGCCAACGTCGAGGGCGCCCGCCAGGCCTACGAGCTGCTGAAGCCGGTCGCCTCGGAGAACGACCCGACGCTGTCGAAGGCCCTGGACGCCGAGTTCGAGAAGATCACCGACCTGCTGGGCAAGTACCGGCAGGCCGACGGCGGCTACACCACGTACGACAAGGTGACCGCGGACGAGCGCAAGACCTTCTCCGACGCGGTGAACGCGCTGAGCGAGCCGCTGTCGAAGCTGGCCGCGGCCGTCGTGGTGAAGTAAGGGCAGCGTAAGCTAAGCCTCTGTCAGCAGGTCCGGTCGGATCCGGTCCGGCGCAGGTCCGAGCAGGTCACGTCCGAGAGGGAAACGCACGATGGACGCCGAGAACGAGCAGCAGGCGGCCCCCGCCGAGGAGCGGCAGCGGGCCGGGCTGAGCCGACGGGCCGTCATCGGCTGGGCCGGTGCGGGCGTGGCGATCGGCGCGGCCGGCGTGGGCACGGTGGCCGCCGCCACCATGGACGGCGACACCCCGGCGGCCGCGCCGCAGAACCTGGACGTGCCGTTCTGGGGCGAGCACCAGGCGGGCATCTCGACGCCCGTCCAGGACCGGCTGCACTTCGCCGCGTTCGACGTGATCACCGAGGACCGCGACAAGCTGGTCGCGATGCTCAAGGAGTGGACGAAGGCGGCCGCCTCGATCACCGGCGGCCGCGAGGTCGGCGGCGGGGCGGTCGGCGTCGTCCCGCAGTCGCCCCCGGACGACACCGGCGAGGCGCTCGGCCTGCCGGCGTCCCGGCTGACGCTGACCATCGGCTTCGGCCCGACGCTGTTCGAGAAGGACGGCGTGGACCGGTTCGGTCTGAAGGCGAAGCGTCCCGAGGCGCTGGTGGACCTGCCGAAGTTCAAGGGCGACCGGCTGGAGGCCAACCGCAGCGGCGGCGACATCTGCGTGCAGGCGTGCGCGGACGACCCGCAGGTCGCGGTGCACGCGATCCGCAACCTGGCCCGGATAGGCATGGGCGTGGTGAACGTCCGCTGGTCGCAGCTCGGCTTCGGCAAGACCTCGTCCACCACCCCCGACAGCCAGACCCCGCGCAACCTGATGGGCTTCAAGGACGGCACCCACAACATCGCCGGGACGGACGCTGACGGCCTCGCCCAGCACGTGTGGGTGGCGCCCGGCGACGGCCAGGACTGGATGACCGGCGGCTCGTACCTGGTGGCCCGGCGGATCCGGATGACCATCGAGACCTGGGACCGCGCCTCCTTGCAGGACCAGGAGGACACCTTCGGCCGCACCAAGATCGAGGGCGCGCCCTACGGCAAGCAGAAGGAGCGCGACGCGCCCGACCTGTCCGCGATGCCCGTCACCTCGCACGTGCGCCTCGCCCACCCGGACAGCAACAACGGGCTGATGATCCTGCGCCGCGGCTACTCGTTCACCGACGGCACCGACGGCCTCGGCCGCCTGGACGCCGGCCTGTTCTTCCTGGCCTACCAGCGCGACACCCGCAAGGCGTTCGTGCCGCTGCAGACCAGGCTGGCGGCCAGCGACAAGCTGAACGAGTACATCACGCACGTCGGATCCGCCCACTTCGCCTGCCCGCCCGGAGTCCGCAAGCCCGGCGAGTGGTGGGGCCAGACCCTGTTCGGCTGACCCCCGCCCCCCATCACCCTCACCCCCACCGAGGAGAACCGCCGTGTTCGCCAACTACCTGATCGGCCTTCGAGAAGGCCTCGAAGCCAGCCTGGTGGTCTGCATCCTGATCGCCTACCTGGTCAAGACCGGCCGCAAGGACCGGCTCGGCCCGGTGTGGATCGGCGTGAGCAGCGCCGTCGCGGTGTCCATGGCCTTCGGCGCGGTGCTGCAGTTCGGCTCCAGCCAGCTGTCCTTCGAGGCGCAGGAGGCGCTCGGCGGCAGCCTGTCGATCCTCGCGGTCGGTCTGGTCACCTGGATGGTGTTCTGGATGAAGCGCACCGCCCGGCACCTGAAGAGCGAACTGCACGGCAAGCTGGACGCCGCGCTGGCGATGGGCACCGTCGCGCTGATCGTCACCTCCTTCCTGGCCGTCGGCCGGGAGGGCCTGGAGACCGCGCTGTTCATCTGGACCGCCGTCCAGGCCACCGGCGACGGCTGGAACCCGCTGGTCGGCGCGATCCTCGGCCTGATCACCTCGGCCGTGCTGGGCTGGCTGTTCTACCGGGGCGCGCTCAAGATCAACCTGGCGAAGTTCTTCACCTGGACCGGCGGCATGCTGGTCGTGGTCGCCGCGGGCGTCCTCGCCTACGGCGTGCACGACCTCCAGGAGGCCGGCTGGATCCCCGGCCTGCACGAGCTGGCGTTCAACATCTCCAGCACCATTCCGGTGGACAGCTGGTACGGCACCCTGCTCAAGGGCGTGTTCAACTTCCAGCCCGACCCGACGGTGGTGCAGGTCGTGGTGTGGCTGCTGTACCTGGCGCCCACGCTGTACTTCTTCTTCCGCAAGCCCGCGGCGGCCGGCAGCGCGCCGAAGCCCGCCCCGCAGGTGGAGGCCAAGTCCGCCTGACCGTCGGGCAGTAACGATCCGCCCGGGAGCCGCAGTCGCGCGGCGCCCGGGCGGTTCGGCGTTTCCGGGGGAGTTACGGGGCGGTGTAGAAGGACGCCCAGTTCTGGCTCTGGGTGTTGCTGTTGGCGGTGACGGCGGTGACCGGGTTGCCGGCGACGGCGTTGCCGTCCAGGGCGAAGCCGGTGGCGGGGTTGACCAGGGTGTAGGTGCTGGCGGCGTTCTTGGTCACCGACCAGCGCTGGTTGGCGGCGCCGGTGTAGAGCTCCAGGGTGACCTGGCCGCCCGAGGTGGCCGGCGCGGTCAGCGACAGCGGGGAGGTGTCCGCGCCGCAGCTGTCCTTGATCCGGAAGGTGCCGTCGCCGACGGCGGCGAAGTACCAGCGCTGCGAGGCCCTGGTGGTGTCCGGCTCGGCGAACACGGCGACCGACGGGATGCCGCTGCTGCAGGTGCCGCCACGCTGCAGGGCGACGCCGCCGCCGTTGGACAGCGAGTGGTAGGCGTTGTCACCGGCCACGGTGGGGCCGTAGTTGATCAGGTGCGAGTCGAGCGCGGTCAGCGCCGCGCCGGTGGTGGACAGGCCGTTGGCGGGCCGGACGTTCTTGAACCAGTCGGAGAAGGTCGAGGTGGTGGCGGCGGCCATCGAGGCGATGGTGCCGTTCCAGTTGCCGTCGACCTGGGTCCACAGCTGGAGCAGCGCGCCGTCGATGTTGCCCTGCACCCGGTCGCCGGTCTGCCAGCCGGTGGACGGGACGAACGGCTGGTCCCAGCCGGTCGACCAGACGTAGCGCTGGTCGCCGAGCACGTAGGCGGCCACCGAGTCGGCGAAGGCCTCCGTCCAGGAGCAGGTGTCGGAGTAGGCCTGCGGGATGGTGTGCGCGCCGCAGTTGGCCACGTTCGGCCACCAGTCCTTGTACAGCCGGTGCTGGAAGAAGTGGCCGGCCTCGTGCAGCGTCGTGTGCTCCGAGTCCGGGTCGCTGTCGGACAGGAATATGGTGTGCGTGCCGGTGATGTACCACGGACCGCTGCCGGACCCGGAGGTCCAGTTCACGTTCAGCGTGGTGCAGGTGGCGGCGTTCGCCTCGGCGGTCGTCCAGCACGGGGTGGTGGTGTTGGCCCGCTTCGCCCAGAGCAGGTTGACGGTGTCGAACGCGTGCCAGGCGCGGTTGGTGGCGGCCGACGGCTTGACGGTGCCGAGCGCGATGTTGGTGGAGACGTTCGACAGGGTGGGCGTGTTGAAGCTGTAGGGCGTGTTGTTGGCGTCCTGGACGACCCGCCACACCTGGTTGTTCTGGGTGGTGAAGCGGACGTACAGGTGGTCCATCGCGGCCGTGTTGACCGGCGTGTAGCAGAGGTTGAAGGAGCCGTCGTTGGCGCCGGTCAGCTGGGTGCCGGTGTTCAGCTTGTGGTCGGTGTCGGTCGACTTCTCCCGGCCCCAGAGCTCGACCGAGGCGTTGCGGGCGGCCCGGGTCAGTGTGGGCTTCGCCGTGCCCGCCTCGGCGGACTGGTAGTCGAACTGGAGGTTGCCGCTCATGCAGACCGGCGTCGCGGCGGAGGCGACGCCCGAGGTGAGCGGCACGAGGCCGCCGGCGGCGAGCAGCGCAGGCGCCAGCAGGCGCAGCGCGGTGGTGGTGCGCAGAGACATGGACGTCCTTCCAGACCAAGGCCGCCACCGCCGGGAGGGCGGTGGGGCGCGGCGGGGCCGGGTGAGGGCCCGGCCCGGGCCCGTGGCGCGTCGTGCGATGACGAAGCGTCAGCGAGCCGCGAGCCATCGTCGGGGCGGCGACGCGCCCACCACCAGGGGCGCGCGGAATCACATCTTCCGATTGTGGGCCTTTCGTGTGCGCCGGGCGCACGGTGGGATCTCGGTGCGCCCCTCGGGCGGGTTGACGCCGGGTCAGCTGTGGGGGAGGGCGTCGGGCCAGGCCAGCAGGGCGAAGTCGACCGTGCGGTGCAGCTCCTCGGCCGGCGTGCCGTCGGCGGCGCGGACGGCCAGGCCGTGGGTGAGGGTGGTCAGGTAGTCGGCGAGCACGGCCGGATCGGCGTCCGGCGCGAACTCGCCCGCCCCGGCGGCCCGTTCGAGGCGGGCGCGCAGGGCGGCCCGGGCTCCGGCGCGGCGGGCGGCGGCGTCGGCGCGGACGGCGGCGGAGCCCTCCCCGGTGGCCAGTGCGCCGTTCACCAGCAGGCAGCCCGGGCCCTCCTCGCGGGTCACCACCTCGACGGTGCCGCGCAGCAGGTGCTCGGCGACGGCCCGGCCGGTGGGCTCGTCCAGCGCCTCCCGGACATGCCGGGCCGGCCCCCGGTGGTAGTGGTCCAGGCACTGGCGGAACAGCGCCTCCTTGTTGCCGTAGGCGGCGTAGAGGCTGGGGCGGTTGATGCCCATGGCGGCCGTCAGGTCGGACAGCGCGGTGCCCTCGTAGCCGTGCCGCCAGAACACCCGCATGGCGCGCTCCAGCCGGTCCTCGATGTCGAACGCGCGTGGACGGCCCGTCATGTCGCCCTGCCTCCGGTCGGATTCGGCTTTCCAATTCTGTACCGATCGATATGGTAGCGTCCTCGATGTTGTGTACCGAGCGGTACGTAATTCGGAGGGGAATCCACATGACGCTCACCACCGCCACCTTCGCGCCCGACGTGCTGGCCGGCCGCACCGCGCTGGTCACCGGCGGCTCGCGCGGCATCGGCGCGGCCACCGCGCTGGCGCTGGCCGCCGCCGGGGCCGACGTGGCGATCAGCCACAGCAGTTCGGCGCAGCGCGCGGAGGCCGTGGTCCGGGAGATCGAGGCGCTCGGCCGGCGGGCCGCCGCGTTCAAGGCCGACCAGGGGGACCCGGCGCAGGTCGCCGACCTGGTCGCCGCCGTCGCGGCGGACTTCGGGGGGCTGGACATCCTGGTCAACAACGCGGGCGTGATCGCCACCGGCCCGATCGGCGGGCCCGTCGACGCACAGGAGCTGGCCCGGCAGTACGCCATCAACGTGGGCGGGGTGACGGCCGGGATCCGGGCCGCCGCGACGGTGCTGCGCGACGGCGGACGGATCGTCACCGTCGGCTCGGTCCTGGCCGCCCGGCCCACCCGGACCGGCACCGCCGACTACGCGGCCGGCAAGGCGGCCGTCACCGCGTTCAGCCGGGCCGCCGCACTGGAGCTCGCCCCGCGCGCGATCACCGTCAACGTGGTGCAGTCCGGCCCCGTGGACACCGAGATGAACCCGCAGGACGGGCCGAACGCCGACGCCCAGCGCGCGCTGAACGCGCTCGGCCGCTACGGCCGCCCCGAGGAACTCGCCGCCGCCGTGGTCTTCCTGGCCACCCCGGCCGCGGCGTTCATCACCGGCAGCGTGCTGGCGGTGGACGGCGGCTTCTTCGCCTGAGGAGGGGGCGGGCGGTCGGCGGGGGAGTCGGGCGGGCGCCGGGTGGCGCGGCCGGGAGGGTCGGTGGCGGGTCCGGGACGGCCTGGCGCGCCCGGTGGGTTCGGAGGCGGTCCGGCGGTCCGGGCGGCCGCCGGTCGGGGCTCGCGGCCGTGCGGCTCCTGCGGCCGTCCGGGCCCGGCGGGGGAGCGGGTCAGGGGCGCTGGCCGGGGGGCAGGGTGGCGATGCCGGCGGCCAGGAAGGCCATCGCGGCCTCCAGGTGGGCCTCGGTGGGGCGCAGGTAGAGCTCGCTGACCACGGCGGCGGCCGCGGCGGCGACCATCCGGGGCGCGAAGTCGTCCGGGGCGTCGCCGCGTTCGGCCGCGAAGATCCGGGCGCCCTCCTGGATCGCTTCCGCCAGGCGGCTGTTGGCGACGGCGCGCAGCTGCGGGTTGCGGTCGAGCATCGCCTCCCAGAGCGTGTCGAGCTCGCCCTGGCAGGTGCTCTCCGCCAGGTCGGCGCGCAGCCAGCGCTCCAGTGCCTCCAGCGTGCTGGTGCCCGGCGCCCGGTCGTTCAGGGCGTGCGAGAGGCGGTCGGTGAACTCGGCGAGGTGGGAGGTCGCCAGGTCCAGCTTGGTCGGGAAGTAGAGGGTGACGGTGCGGGCGGACACCTCGGCCCGGTCGGCGATGTCGGCGATGGTGGTCGCCTCGAAGCCGCGCTCCGCGAACAGTTGGTAGGCCGCCCGCAGGATCGCCTCCCGGCGGCGGGCCTTGCCGCGTTCCCTCGCACCCTCGGTCATGCCGTGCATGCTAGCAGTTCTTACCAGTGGCGGTAATTTTGCAGCCGACTGCAAAGTTGCCTTAGAGTGCAAAAATCCACTGGTTTCGAGCACGAGGGGGCGCGATGGCGTCGGTCCTGTACGGATGGGGACGGTGGGCGGTGCGCCGCCGGGGCCGGGTGATCGGGCTGTGGCTGCTGCTGCTCGCCACGATCGGCGCGCTCGGCACCACCCTGGCCGGGCCCACCAGCAACGAGTTCACCGTCCCCGGCATCGAGTCCCAGCAGGCCCAGGACCTGCTGGAACGTCAGCTGCCGGAGTCCGCCGCCGGCACCGCGCGGCTGGTGGTCGCCGCGCCCGCCGGGCAGAGCCTGGACACCGGGGAAGCCCGGGCGGCCGTGCAGGAGAGCCTGCGGCGGGCCGCCGCGATACCCGGCGTGGCGCACGTCGCCGACCCGTTCGAGAGCCGGACCGTCTCGCCGGACCTGCGGATCGCCTTCGCCGACGTGCAGTTCGACCGGCCCGCGCAGGACGTCCCGCAGAGCGCCAAGGACGCGCTGGACGGGGTGGCCGCGCCGCTGCGCGAGGCGGGCCTGCAGGCCGAGTTCGGCGGCACCGTGATGGCGCCGGAGATCGAGGTCGGCGGCCCCGCCGAGGCGATCGGCGTGGTGGTCGCGTTCGTCGTGCTGGCCGTCGCGCTGGGCTCGCTGGTCGCCGCCGGACTGCCGCTGCTGACCGCGCTGGTCGGCGTCGGCATCGGCGTGCTGGGCGCCCAACTGCTCGCCCACGTGGTCGAGATGACCGGCACCGCGACCGTGCTGGCGCTGATGATCGGGCTCGCCGTCGGCATCGACTACGCGCTGTTCATCATCGCCCGGCACCGCGAGCAGCTCGCCGAACCCGGCAGCGAGGTCGAGGAGTCGGCGGCCCGCGCCACCGCCACCGCGGGCAGCGCCGTGGTGTTCGCCGGCGCCACCGTGATCATCGCGCTGGCCGCGCTCGCCGTCACCGGCATCCCGTTCCTGACCGTGATGGGCCTGGCCGCCGCCGCCACCGTGTTGCTCGCCGTCCTGGTCGCCGTCACCCTGGTGCCCGCGCTGCTCGGGCTGCTCGGCGAACGCCTGCGGCCTCGGCCGAGGCCCGCGACGGCGGCGAAGCCCGGGAAGCCGTCGTGGTCGGCGGCCTGGGCGCGGGCCGTCACGCGCAAGCCGCTGCTGGTGCTGCTGGCCGGCGTGGTCGGGCTGCTCGCCCTCGCGCTGCCCGCCCGCGACCTGCGGCTCGGCCTGCCCGGCAACGCCTCGCAGCCCGCCGCCAGCACCCTGCACAAGAGCTACGACCTGCTCAGCGAGGGCTTCGGCCCCGGCTTCAACGCCACCCTGGTCGCCGTGGTCGACGCCACCGGCATCCCGGCCGAGCGCCGCGAGCCCGCGCTCGCCGAGCTGCACGCCACACTCTCCGCCGACCCGGGCGTCGCCGCCGTCGGCCGCCCGGTGGCGAACGCGGACGGCAGCACCGTCGCGGTGCCCGTCGTCCCCCGCACCGGCCCGGACGACAAGGCCACCGGCGACCTGGTCGACCGGCTGCGCACCCACCGGGCGGACGTCACCGCCGAGGGCGGCACGCTGTACATCGCCGGGGCGACCGCCGCCGCGATCGACGTGTCCGGCAAGCTCGCCGACGCGCTGCCGGTGTTCGTCGCCGTGATCGTGGTGCTGGCGCTGGCGCTGCTGACCGTCGCGTTCCGGTCGGTGCTGGTGCCGCTCAAGGCGGTGCTCGGGTTCCTGCTGTCGGTGGCCGCCGCGCTCGGCATCACCGTGTGGGTGTTCCAGGACGGCCACCTGAACGGCCTGCTCGACGTCCCGTCCGCCGGGCCGGTCACCAGCTTCCTGCCGGTGCTGCTGATCGGCGTGCTGTTCGGCCTCGCGATGGACTACGAGGTGTTCCTGGTCAGCCGGATGCGCGAGCACCACCAGCACACCGGCGACGCCGCCGGGGCCGTCACGCACGGCGTCGCGCGCAGCGGACGGGTGGTGACCGCCGCCGCGTTGATCATGGTCGCGGTGTTCGGCGGCTTCGTGTTCAACCACGACCCGATCATCAAGTCGATCGGATTCGCGCTCGCCGTCGGCGTGTTCATCGACGCCTTCGTGGTCCGGATGACGTTGGTGCCCGCCGCGATGGCGCTGCTCGGCCGGCGGGCCTGGTGGCTGCCGCGCCGGCTCGACCGGATCGTCCCCGACGTCGACCTTGAGGGCGCGAGCCTGCCCGCGGCCGAGCCCCGGCCGACGGTCGGGGCCGCCCCGGCCGAACGGGTCTGACGGGGCGTCGGAACAGGGCCGGGCCCGGGAGGCGCGACTCCCGGGCCCGGCCCGCGCGCGCTCGGGTCAGCAGGGGACCGTGGCGTTGACGGTGACCGGGGTCGGGCCCCAGCCGAACTTGCTGACCGCGAAGGTGCCGCTGACGGTCGAGCCGCACGCGACGGTGCCGGACGGGCCGTTGACGGTGACGGTGCTGGCGAGGAAGTTCACGTTCTGCCCGATGGAGCCGAGCGAGGCACCGCCGACGACCTGGCCGGAGAGCGTGGTGGAGAGCGCCTGGGGCTGCGGCGGGAAGTCCGGCGAGGGCGGGCCGGCCAGTGCGACGCGGCCGAGGAACTGGACGCTGCCACCGGTGATCGAGGCGCAGACCTGGGTCATCAGCCCGGACTGCAGCGACCACGGGCTGCAGGTCTCGGTGGTCGAGGACGTGGCGGCAGCAGGGGTGGTGGCGGCCTGGGCGGGAGCGACTGCCAGGGCGCCGACGGCGGCCGTGCCGGCGGCGAGCAGGGTCAGCCCCTTCATCGAACGGCGGTTCATCGTGCGTTCTCCTCCATGTGGTGGTGCCCGGTCGAGGCACGTGATAGTGGGGTGCGACATGTGATATTGCACATGACCCACGACTTAAGCTGCCATACGTTCGAAGGGTTGTGGGGGGATTCGCGGAGGAAACGATGGTCTCGGCCGGAAAGTGACCATGGATGGCGAGATTGCGTGGCGATTGCCGGCACTTGGCGAAAACTTGACCGGGCCCGCGAGGCCGACCGACCTCGCGAGCCCGGGGGGCGGGAACCGCCCGCGCTCCGCTACACCGCGCCCGGGCCGTACACCAGGTGCACGGTGCCGCCCGCGAACGGCGTGCAGGACAGCAGCGTGAGCTCGATCGGGTCGGCGCTCTCGTCGAACAGACGCAGGCCGCGGCCCCGGGCCACCGGGTGGACGAACAGGTGCAGCTCGTCCAGCAGACCCGCCGCCAGCAACTGGCGGACCACGGAGACCGAACCCGACATGCCGATCGGGCCGCCCTCCTCCTCCTTCAACGCCCGGACGCCCTCCACCAGATCGCCCTTGAGCACCTCGGAGTTGCGCCAGCTGAACTCCAGGTCCTGGTGCGAGACCACGACCTTGCGCATGTCGCCCAGCGCCTTCGCGAAGCCCGCGTCCTCGCCGCCCTCCGCCTCCCGCTCCGGCCAGGCGCCCGCGAACACCTCGTAGGTGGTGCGGCCCAGCAGCAGGGTCTCCGAGACCCCCACCTGGGCGCCCACCGCCGCGCCCACCTCGTCGTTGAAGTAGGGAAGGTGCCACAGCTCCGGGCTGCCCACCACGCCGTCCGCGGAGATAAACAGGCCCGCGGTGATCTTCCTCATGATTCGATGCTCCTCGCTCGTGCCCGCCGGGTGCGGCGAGCTCACACCCGGTACGACGGAGCGGCCGCGCCGAACTCATCGGTCCCCGCGAAAAAATCTTTCCGCCCGCCCGCCGATGAATCCGCGCCCGCCGAGCGGTCAGCACCGGCATGCACACCGATGACACCGTCGAATTCGACGTACCGCCCCAGCACGCCGCCCGCCCGGCCCTGGAAGAGCAGTTCAGCGCACTGCTGGCCGCCCACCGGCCACCCGCCCGGATCGTCCTGCGGGTCGGAAACCTGCTGCGGCCCGCCCCCGGCGACCTCCACCGCCTCGGCAGGCTGGCGGTGCTCGCACGGCGGACGGGCCACCAGGTGGTACTGCGCGGCGTCGGACCCCGGCTGAGGCTGCTGCTCGACCTCACCGGGCTCGCCGACACCCTCCCCGAGGGCTGACCGGGATCAGAGCCGCGGGTCCTCCGTCAGACGCATCGGCAGACCCCACAGCGGGAACAGCCGCTCCACGTCCATGTGGTTGGTCATGGCGGCGATCCGGCCGTCCACCACCTCCAGCACCGTGATGCCCCACGGCGTCCAGCCGTTGCCGTCCTCCGCCGACCGGTACTGCGCGAACGCCGGCGAGCCGTTCGCCGCCACCGGCAGCAGCCGCGAGTTCACGCAGCCCCGGCCCGGGCCCAGCCACCACGTCTCCAGCTCCGCCAGACCCCGCAGCCACATCCGGAACGGCGGCATGTTCAACACCGCGTCCTCGTGCAGCAGTTGCTTCAACCCCTCGATGTCGAACGCCTCGAAGGCCTGCACGTAGCGGGCCAGCAGCGCGCGCTGCGCCTCGTCCAGCGGCTTGAACGTGTCGCCCGCCGACCCCGCGCCGTCGGCCAGCGTCGCCCGGGCCCGCTGCAAGGCGCTGTTCACCGACGCCACCGACGTCTCCAGCAGCTCCGCGGTCTCCGCCGCCGACCAGGCCAGCACCTCCCGCAGGATCAGCACCGCCCGCTGCCGGGCCGGCAGCTTCTGCAACGCCGAGACGAACGCCAGCCGGATCGACTCCCGGCCCACCGCCACCTCCGCCGGATCGCCCGACAGCACCCGCTCGTCCGGCACCGGACCCACCCAGATGTTCTCCTCCAACTGCGTCAGATCCGGCGCCCCCGCCGGGCACGGCGACGTCAGATCCATCGGACGCGCCCGCCGCTGCGCCGCCGGACCCATGTCCAGGCACACATTGGTGGCGATCCGGTACAGCCACGTCCGCAGCGCGGCCCGGCCCTCGAAACCGTCGAACTTCGACCAGGCGCGGAGCAGCGTCTCCTGCACCGCGTCCTCCGCCTCGAAGGCCGACCCCAGCATGCGGTAGCAGTACGCCGTCAACTCCCGCCGGAACGGCTCCAGCTGCTCCGCGACCCCGTCACGATCCATGATCATTGGCACGCCGCACACCCTAGCCCGGCCCACCGACAACGCACCGGCGTGCGCCATCATGACCGGGTGGAACTCGAGGCGCACCGCGGCGAACTGACGGCCTACTGCTACCGGATGACCGGCTCCCACCAGGACGCCGAGGACCTCGTCCAGGACACCCTGCTGCGCGCCTGGAACGCCCGCGACCGGTACGACCCGGCCCGCGCGGGCGTCCGCACCTGGCTGTACCGGATCGCCACCAACGTCTGCCTCACCGCCCTCGAAGGCCGGGCCCGCCGCCCGCTGCCGTCCGGACTCGGCGCGCCCGGCGACGACACCGGCGCACCGCTCGCGCCCGCCCCCGACGTGCCGTGGCTGCAACCCTTCCCCGACGGCCGCTACGACCTCGACGCCCGCGCCGACCTGCGCCTCGCCTGGGTCGCCGCCGTCCAACTGCTGCCCGCCCGGCAGCGCGCCGTGCTGATCCTGCGCGAGGTGCTCGCCTTCACCGCCGCCGAGGTCGCCGCACAGCTCGACACCACCGTCCCCGCCGTCAACAGCACCCTCCAGCGGGCCCGTTCGGCCCTCGCGACGCCGCCCGGCGACACCCTGCGCGAGGCCGACGAGCCCCGGCAGCGGGCCGCCGTCGACCGCTACCTCGCCGCGTTCGAGGCCGCCGACGTGCCCGCCCTGGTCGCCCTGCTCGCCGAGGACGCCGTGCTGGAGATGCCGCCGCTGGCGCTCTGGTTCCGCGGACCGGCCGACTACGGGCGGTTCATGGCCCGGATCTTCCGGCTGCGCGGCACCCGTTGGCGCACCCGCCCCGCCCGCGCCAACGGCCAACCCGCCTTCGCCGCCTACGCATGGGAGGACGGACGGCACCGGCTGCACAGCCTGCAGGTACTGGAGACCGCCGGCGGGGCGCTCGTCCGGAACACCGTGTTCACCGAGCCCGCCGTGCTGCGCCGCTTCGAACTGCCGGAGACGATCCGATAATTCCTCCGGCGGCGGCGATGAGTCGGCGGCGCGCCGCCGGTATGTACCGGTGAGCGCCGCCGCCCGGCGGCGCAGCACCGAACGAGGAAAGGCGGACGCACGGATGAGCGTCATCGTCATCGGCTTCACCACCCTGGACGGCCGGATCGCCGACCCCGACGGCTCCGACGGCACCCCCGGCGGCGGCTGGATGTTCCGGTACGGCCACGAACACGTCTCCGGCGACAAGTTCCGCCTCGGCGCCACCCTGGACGACGGCGTGCTGCTGCTCGGCCGCCGCACCTGGCAGCACTTCGCCACCCTCTGGCCCGCCCGCCAGGACGAGTTCTCCGCCCGGATGAACGCCGCGACCAAGCTGGTCGCCACCCGCAGCCTCACCGACACCTCCGGCTGGGCCAACTCCCGCCTGCTGGAGGGGGATCTGCTGACCGCGGTGAAGGAGGAGCCGCGCGACGTGATCGTCACCGGCAGCGTCCGCGTGGTGCACCAGCTGATCGAGGCCGACCAGGTCGACGAGTACCGCACCATCACCGTCCCCGTCGTCCTCGGCGCCGGCGCCCGGCTGTTCCCCGACGGCGCGCCCGCCGGGGAGCTGCGCTGCGAGGAGGCCGAGCGGGTCGGGCCGCTGCTGTACGCCCGCCACCGGCGCGGCTGACGCCGTCGGGTGCTCCGGGGCCGACCTGCGGCGGCGTGAAGTCCGTGGCAGGCTGGCACCACCCGAAGCCACCCGAACACAGGGAGTAGTCATGGGCATGGGCGACAAGTTCAAGGACAAGGCCAAGCAAGCCGCGGAGGAGGCCAAGCAGCGCCTCGGCCAGCAACCGCAGCAGGGCGAGGAGCAGCAGAAGGCCGCCGAGCAGCAGCAGGGCCAGCAGCAGCTGGACGACGTGCAGGACAACGACGACCAGCAGTAGCGGCGCCGCTCCTCGGGCCGCGCGAACTCCGCAGGCCGCGCGAACTCCCGGCACGGGCCCGTGCCGGGAGTTCCGCTGCGGCGGGCCGAGGGGGCTCCCCGCGCGGTGGCCACCGGGCCCGCCCGGCCGGCGAGGAACGGCGGGGCGGGACGGCGGGGCAGCAGTCCCAGGGTTGCCGGAACGGCCGCTCCCTGCAATCGAGTTGGACGCGAATGGCCGGGCGGCCGCCGCAGTGGCCGGAGCTGTTCGCCCGGGTGCTCGACGGGACGGCCCGATCAGGACGCCTGTGCGGGAGCTGCCGGGTCTCCACCGGGGCGGGTCTGGAATGCTGGTGGGATGAGCACACTTTCGAGCACGCCGCCGGACGGACTGCCCCGCTACCGCGTGCTGACCGGACCGGACGACGCCGCGTTCTGCCACCGGGTGAGCGAGCTGCTCGCCCTGGGCTACCGGCTGCACGAGGGGCCCGCCGTCACCTTCGACGGCGAGCGCGTCATCGTGGCGCAGGCGGTGCTCTGGCCGTCCGCGTAGCCCGCCGTCAGTCGGCGGGCCGCAGCTCGCACGGGTGGACCAGCCACGGACCGAGCAGGCCCTCGCGGTCGCCGTTCTTGAAGGCGACGGCGCGGCCGGTCAGCCGGTCGGCGTCGGCGCGCAGTTCCAGGCCGAACGACGGGCTGTTCAACCGGGCGTCGGCGGTGGGCAGTTGGAGGTCGGCGACGAGCTGGAGGCGCCAGCTGCGGGAGGCGGCGGCCGGGACGGTGGTCGCCGGGAGGTCGGCGAGGCGGACCCGGACCTGCCGGTCGGGCAGGACGTCCAGCCGGAGCGGGACTTCGCCGTCCGGGGTCTCGACGGCGCCCGCCCAGCGGCCCGGCGGCAGGGTGAACTCGCCGGCCGGGTCGGTGTCCGGCTGGAGGTGGCCGGGGTCGAACTCCGGGGCCAGGGCGTCCATCAGGTGACGGACGACGGCGTTGCGGCCCGACTTGTCGGTGCAGTTGGTCAGGACGGCGAGGGAGAGTTCACGCTCGGGCAGGTCGATCATCATGCTCGCGACGCCGCCCATCCCGCCGCCGTGACTGGCGATCAGCACGCCGCCGTCGCGCTGGACGATCCGGGCCAGGCCGTACCCGAGACGGTCGGTGATCGCCGGGGCGTCCAGCACCGCGTCCGCCGTCGCGGGGGCGAGCAGGCTCGTGGCTCGGCGGGCGAACAGGGCTATGTCGCCCGCCGTGGCCCACCCCTCCCCGGCGGCCGGGTGGCTGGTGCGGCAGTCCGGGTAGGCGCGGCCGTCCGGGGTGTAGCGGACGGCGACCGGCGCGGGGCCGGAGTAGGTGACGCCCAGGTCGAAGGAGGACAGGCCGAGCGGCGCGGCGACGTCCTCGCGCAGGCAGTCGCGCAGGGGGCGGCCGGTGGCCTGTTCGAGGAGGCGGCCGAGTTCGTGGTAGCCGTGGTTGGAGTACTCGAACCCGCTGCCCGGCAGGCGCACTTGGCGGCGGTAGGCGGCCGGGTCGATCGGGGACGGCCGGTCGCCGTAGTGGAAGTCGTAGTACCCGGGCAGGCCGCCCCGGTGCTGCATCAGCTGCCGCGGCGTCGGCAGGGCCGGCCACGGGTGGGCGCCGGGCAGCGGTGCGTCCAGGTCGAGCAGCTTGCGGTCGGCGGCCAGGCAGACGGCTGTCGCCGTGAACGCCTTGGTGATCGAGGCCAGCCCGTAGACGGTGTCGGGGGTGGCGGCGCGGCCGGTCGCGACGTCCGCCGGCCCGTAGGCGCGCGCGAACACCACCTCGGCGCCCTGGACCACCGCCACGCTGATGGACGGGCAGGTGTGCTCCGCCAACACCTGCTCGCAGAACTCGTCCAGGCCGGCCAACACATCCAGCATGCTCATGCCCTCCCCGTCCCGCGGTCACCGCTTCGGGACGGATGCTACTCGTCCGAACGCGAACCGCCTTGACCGGGGCCGGTGTTGGGGGACGGGACCACCGGGGGCCGCGCCGGTGGTGCGGGTGCGGGTGCGGGTGGGTCAGGGCAGCCCGGTGGAGCGCAGCGCCACCTCCAGTTCGAGGCGGGCGTCGGGGGAGGCGAGGGCCGGGCCGAACAGGCGGTGGACGCGCTGGAGGCGCTGGCGGGCGGTCTGGGGGTGGATGCCGAGGCGGGCGGCGACCTGGGGAGCGGTGCCCCGACCGGTCTGGAGCCAGGCGAGCAGGGTGGCGGCGAGGCGGTCGCGCTGCTTGGGGGTGAGCGGCGCGAGCGGGGCCAGGCGGCGTTCGGCGATCAGCCGGACCAGCGCGGGGTCGGTGAGCAGCAGCAGGTCGGCGAGGCGGTCGCGGCAGTCGACGGGCTGCGCCGGCGGGTGGGGCAGGGAGCCGCGCAGCAGCCGGGCCCAGCGCAGCGACTGCGCGGCGAGGGCCGGCGGGACGACCGGGCCGATCACCGCGCCGCGCCCCTGGAGGGCGGCGGCGACGCGCGGATCGGCCAGGGCCGTCGCCGGGTCGGGCAGCAGCAGGTGCGGCCGCGGGCCGTCGAGGTCGGCCAGGACGTGGTCGGGGAAGCGCCCGTCGCCGGGCGGGCGGGAGCCGAACGACGCGATGCGGGCCAGCGGACGGCGGGCGGAGGGCTGCGGCACGGGGGAGCACGGGTCGAGCGAGACGGCGGCGAGCAGGTCGGGCAGCGGCCAGTCCGCGCACCGCGCGGCGGCGGCGAGTTCGGCGGAGTCGGCGGGCGCGGCTTCGGAGAGCAGCAGCCGCAGCAGCCGGTGCCGGGCCCGGCCGAGCGCGCCGGCCCGGTCGGTGCGGGCCTCCAGGTAGCCCTGGACGCCGGCCGCCGCGACCTCGTCGAGGTGCGCGAACACCGCCTCGGCGAGCACCACGAGCTGCTCGGGCCCCAGGCCGCGCCGGCGGGCCACCAGGGCGTAGCGGCGCCAGGCGAGGCGGGCGCCGAGACGGAACGCGGCCTGCAGGGCGTCCAGGCTGCGGCCCTCGGCGAACTCGCTCCGGCCGAGCGAGCGGTACACGCGGACCTGCCGCAGGCCCGGGGCGGGCGGCCCGGCGAGCCGGTCGGCGAACTCGGCGAGCGCGGTCTCCACGGCCTGCTGGATTCCGCCGCCGAATTGACCGGACAGCGGGCGGGCGAATTCCGGGACGGCGGACCTGATCTCCCGGATGATCTCGGTCGCCAGGGATTGCTGCTCCGCCCTGAGTTCGGCCGATAAATCGCGCGGAAGTCCCTCCCAGGGCCCAGCCAATTCCGATCCTCCAGGTAGCGAAAATGTTCCACCGGGCGTGCCGCGAACGCTGTTGGCATTCGGCGACAGGGGGAGTATGCGATGGGGTCATCCGCCGGTCAAGAGGATCGGCGCGAGCGCGCAGCCCCGCTCGGACGGGCGGGAGCGGTTTGCCTGCGTGGCACTTTCAGGGGAGGGGGGTGTCAATTCCCGACGGCCGCCGGACCGCTTTAACCGACCAGCGTGGCGCGCGAGATGACGGTGCGTCAGATTCCGTTGCAGGGGAATTTCGCGCGGAATGCTTCGGGAGGCGTCCGTGAACTCCCTTGCGGAGTACGCGGGTCGGCCGGCGGGCCTGGGCGGCCCGGGGCTCTGGGCGTGGGCGCCGCCGGCGGGCGCAGTGGCGAGTTCAGGGCGCGTGTGACGCGCGGGGCGGGTGGTTCGCGGTCAACCTGCGTTGCCGCACGTCATCCGGATGCCAAACAGGCCGGAGCCGATCCCAATCCTTCTGGGGGCAATGTTCACCTGATCGGGTGCACCGGTGGCCTCGGGGGCGCTGCCGGGAGTGGCGAAGATCTACTGTTCCGGAGGCAGCGGGCGGCACGGCGACCACAGGTCACTCCGAACCCGACAGCCACCCCCCTTTCCTCTTTGCCAAGACCCCAACACACCCACGTGACTGACGCACCGTCAGCCCTCGTGGCGAGACGAAGGAGAGCGCGGCCCCATGTCCGTGGACAGCAGCCCGGAGATCCAGCAGGCGCAGCGCCAGCAGACCAGCCTCACCACCGCCGCCGCACGCAACCTGGCGACCACCACCAAGTCCGCGCCGCAGATGCAGGAGATCACCTCCCGCTGGCTGCTGCGGATGCTGCCCTGGGTGCAGACCTCCGGCGGCACCTACCGGGTCAACCGGCGCCTGACCTACACGGTCGGCGACGGCCGGATCGAGTTCATCCAGACCGGCGGCGACGTCCGGGTCATCCCCCGGGAGCTCGGTGAACTCGCCCTGCTGCGCGGCTTCGAGGACGAGGACGTGCTGTCCGCGCTCGCCGACCGCTGTGTGCAGCGCGAGTTCCGGGCCGGGGAGACCCTGGTCGAGCGCGGCACCCCGTCCGACCGGATCCACCTGATCGCGCACGGCAAGATCAACCAGGTCTCCACCGGCAAGTACGGCGACGACGCGGTGATCGGCGTCCTCGGCGACGGCGACCGGTTCGGCGAGAACGCCCTGCTGGACGCCGACGCCAGCTGGGACTACACCGCCACCGCCAAGACCTCCGGCACCCTGCTCACCCTCAGCCGGGCCGACTTCGAGTCGGTGCTCGCCCAGTCCGAGAGCCTGCAGGCCCACATCCGGGACTTCGCCAGCCTCCCGTTGCAGCGCCAGAACGAGCTCGGCGAGGCCGAGATCGCGATGTCCGCCGGCCACGAGGGCGAGCACCTGCTGCCCACCGCGTTCGTCGACTACGAGCTCAAGCCGCGCGAGTACGAGCTGTCCATCGCACAGACCGTGCTGCGGGTGCACTCCCGCGTCGCGGACCTCTACAACCAGCCGATGAACCAGATCGAGCAGCAGCTCAAGCTCACCGTCGAGGCGCTCCGCGAGCGCCAGGAGCACGAGCTGATCAACAACCGCGAGTTCGGCCTGCTCTCCAACGCCGCCTTCGACCAGCGGATCCAGACCCACTCCGGGCCCGCCACCCCCGACGACCTGGACGAGCTGCTCAACCGCCGCCGCGACCCCGAGTTCCTGCTCGCGCACCCCAAGACGATCGCCGCGCTGGGCCGCGAGTTCAACTCGCGCGGCCTGTACCCTGACACCGTCGACCTGCAGGGCCACAAGGTGCCCGCGTGGCGCGGCGTCCCGATCCTGCCCTGCAACAAGATCCCGATCACCAAGGAGAACACCAGCTCCATCCTGGTGCTGCGGACCGGCGAGGACAACCAGGGCGCCATCGGCCTGCACCAGACCGGCATCCCCGACGAGTACCAGCCCAGCCTGTCGGTCCGCTTCATGGGCATCGACGACAAGGCCGTCATCAACTACCTGGTCACCGCGTACTACTCGGCGGCCATCCTGGTGCCCGACGCGGTCGGCGTGCTGGAGAACGTGGAGATCGCCGTCCGCTGAGACCGGGGCGGCAACCTTTCCCAGGAAGATCACGGTGGACCGCCGGGGGCCGTAACCAAACGGTGGTCCACCCAGTTGAGGGTACGTCGGATTGATCATGCTGTTCCGTTTCTGCTGTGGAACGGCACCGATCCTCCGCCGTGCCCTCGACTGCGCTCAGGCCGCAGCGGCGCCAGCTCGATCGTCCAACAGCGACAGGAAGGTTGAACCATGCCCATGCGTCGGAACGACCGGCCGCCCGCCGGCGGCGGGAGAACGGCGGAGGCCTTACCTGCCCGCAGGGGCCGTTCAACTCTTCTGCGGGAGGCGGGAGTTCGCACGGGCTGGGCGCTCGCCGGGGTGCTGGCGGTGTGCGCGGTGCTCACCGGCACCACCCAGGGCGCCCGCACCGCCCACACCGCCGCCACCGTGAGCGACCGGGACGACGGACGGTGGCTGGACATCTGCGTCCACGTGCACACCTTCGTCGAGGCCGCCGGAACCCACGTCGAGACGGACGTCGAGGCCGGGGCCGCGGCCCAACTCCCGCTCCACCCGCAGCGCGGGCCCGGGGCGGACGAACAACAGGGGGAGCGGGGGGACGCGGGGGGCCGGGGCGGGCACGGCCACGGCGGGGGAGACGACCACGGGCACGGGCACCACCACTGCCACCCGACGCCGAGCCCGACCCCCACGCCCACGCCTTCGCCCAAACCCACGCCGACGCCCTCGGCGAAGCCGAGCCCGAAGCCGTCGCCAACTCCCGACCCCAGCCCGACAGTTGCGCCGTCACCCACGCCGCAGCCGGCGAAGCCCGCGCCGCCGACACCCCGGCCGAACCCACCCGCGCCCACCCGCAGCGCGGCGCCGATCGCGCCCGCGCCGCCCACCCCGGCGCCCCCGACGCCCGTGCCGAGCCGACCCGCGCCCACGGCCTCCGTCCACCTGCCGCCGCCGCTGGTGCACGCCACGGCGCCCAAGCACCACGGCAGTTCGACCACCACCAGGATGCTGGTGGTCACCGTCCCCGCCGTCATCGCCGCCGCGGCGCTGCGCCCGAGCGGGAAGTCCCGGGCCGCCGGCCGGCGCGGGCGCTGACTCCGACCTTCACGTAGCCGTCCTTCAAGTAGCCGTCAAAACGGCCCAGTTGTCGATCCGAGCAACAGGAGAGGATCTGTCATGTCCGAATGGGTGGCGCTCGCCATCGTGATGGCCGGGGCGTGCCTGGTCGTCGTCGCGGTGGTGCTGGTGAGGCACCGCAGGACCGACGTCCACGAGGACACCTCGGAGACGCCCGACGTCATCGAGTACATCACCATGATGATCGGCGTCGTGTACGCCATCGTGCTGGGCCTGGCGATCGCCGGCGTCTGGGAGTCCCGCTCCTCCGCGCAGGACGACGTGCAGCGCGAGGCGCAGGCGCTGCACGAGGTCAGCGCCCGGGCCGAGGTGTTCCCCGCCGACTACCGGGCGACGGTGGTCAAGGACGTCGAGAACTACGTCTCGTTCGTGGTGGACACCGAATGGCAGCACATGCGCACCGACGGGGAACTCTCCCCGGAGGGAACGGAGTTGCTCGCCAAGCTGCGCACCGACGTGGCCGGCCGGGCCCCGCAGAACGACATCGAGGCGCAGGCCTACCAGGCGATGATGGACCGGATCGCGAGCGCCGACGAGGCCCGCAACTCCCGTGGCGGCAACACCGGCCCGACGATGCCCGGCGTGGTCTGGTTCGGCCTGATCATCGGCGCGGTGGTCACCATCGGCATGCTGTTCGCGCTCCAGATCCGGCGCTCCCGGCGGGAGTTGGTGCTGGCCGGCACGTTCAGCGCGCTGATCGGCTTCCTGCTGTTCCTGATCTGGGACTTCGACGATCCGTTCGGACGCGGCATGTCCGTCACCACGCAACCGTTCCTGGACCTGTTCCCGTCCCTCAACCAGTAGGCCGAGCGGCAGAGATGGGGAACAACCGTCCGCCCCGCGCCGGTTCGCGCATTACGCTGGGCTCGGCCGCCCACGAGGGGACGGGGGTCCGCGAACGGGCGGCCGACGGGGAGGCCGCGCCGAGCACCGCCACGGGCGGTGCGGGCGTGGCGGCACAACTCGCTACGGGGAGAAGCGACATGGGGGCGCAAGGCACGACGGGGGCGGGTTTCGCGCGGGCGGCCGCAGCCGGAGGGTCGGACGCAGGGCCGGCCGACGGGCCGGATGCAGGGCCGGGCGCGGCCGGCGGGAGCAGGTACGCGCGGGTGGAGCGGGAGCGCCGCTTCCTGCTCGCCCGCGTCCCGGCGCCCGGGGCCGTCACCTGCGCCCGACTGATCACCGACCGGTACGTGGACGGCACCCGCCTGCGGCTGCGCCACGTCGAGCGGATCGACACCGGGGAGTGCGCGCACAAGCTCACCCAGAAGGTCCCGGCGCCGCCCGGCGCCACCGGCGCCGAGCAGGGCCTGATCACCAACATGTACCTGTCGGGGGAGGAGTACGCGCTGCTGCTGGACGCCCTGCCCGGCCGGGAGTTGACCAAGACCCGGCTGAGCGTCCCCCCGCTGGGCGTCGACGTCTTCGACGGCCGGCTGCACGGGCTGGTGCTGGCGGAGGCCGAGTTCGAGACCGCCGAGGACGCAGAAACGTTCGCCCCTCCGGAGGGCTGTCTCGCCGAGGTCACCGACGACCCGCGCTTCACCGGCGGCTCGCTGGCCCGCGCCGAGCGGGCCCAGGTGCGCGGCTGGCTGGCGGACTACGGGCTGCGGCTGGCCTGACCCGCCCCGCTGTGGCAAGCGTCGTCCGGCCGGGAGTTCGGCGTCCGATTCCGTTGTGGGAAGCGGCATTTCGTGCCCCGTCCGAGGGGCCGCTACGGTCGCGGCCATGGACTGGAACTTCCACTCGGCCGAGGAACTCGCCGCCGCCCTGCGCGCCGGTGAGGTGACCTCCGCGGAACTGACCGACGCCGCGATCGCCGCCATCGAGCGCGACGACGCGGCGATCAACGCGATCTGCACGCCGGACTTCGACCGCGCCCGGGCCGCCGCGCGCAGCGCCGACCTGGCCCGGGCGGGCGGCGCCGACCGGCCGCTGCTCGGCATTCCGGTCACGGTCAAGGAGTCCTACGACGTGGCCGGGCTGCCCACCACCTGGGGCATGCCGGCGTACCGGGACTTCGTGCCCGCCGAGGACGCGGTGCAGGTCGCCCGGCTCAAGGCGGCGGGCGCGGTGGTGCTCGGCAAGACCAACGTGCCGCTCGGGCTGCAGGACATCCAGAGCTTCAACGCCCTCCACGGCACCACCAACAACCCCTGGGACCACAGCCGCACGGCGGGCGGATCCTCCGGCGGATCGGCGGCCGCCCTGGCCGCCGGGTTCGGCGCACTGTCCATCGGCTCCGACCTGGCCGGTTCGCTGCGCACCCCCGCGCACTTCTGCGGCGTCCACGCGCACAAGCCGAGCCTCGGACTGGTGCCCGGCCGCGGCATGGTCCCGCCGCCCGGGCCGGCCCTGCCGTTCGAGCACGACCTCGCCGTGGTCGGCCCGATGGCGCGCACCGCCCGCGACCTGACGCTGCTGCTCGACATCATGGCCGAACCCGACCCGCTGACCCGCGGAGCGGCGTACCGCCTGGCGCTGCCGCCCGCCCGCCACGAACGGCTGCGCGACTTCCGGGTCCTGCTCGTCGAGGACCACCCGTTCATCCCGACCGGGGCCGCCGTCCGCGCCGGCCTGAACCGGATCGCCGAGATCCTCGAACGCGGCGGCGCCCGGGTCGACCGGCACAGCCCGCTGCTGCCCGACCTCGCCGACGCCGCGAGCATCTACACCCAGCTCCTGTTCTCCGGGTCCGTCGCGCACTTCCCCGTCGAGGAGCGCGCCCGCCTGGAGGCCCGGGCCGCGGCGCTGCGCCCGGACGACTCCGGCCTCGACGCGGCGAGGCTGCGCGGCATGGTGCTCGGCCACGACGACTGGATGGAGCTGAACGCCCGCCGCGAAATGCACCGGCACGGCTGGCGGCAGCTGTTCGCCGGGTACGACATCGTGCTGTGCCCGATCACGCCCACGCCCGCGTTCCCGCACGACCACCACCCCGACCCGCTGGAGCGCCGGCTCGACATCGACGGCGCCCGCCACCCGTACTTCGACCAGCTGGTCTGGGCGGGCCTCGCCACCATGCCCGGACTGCCCGCCACCGCCGTGCCGACCGGACCCTCCCCCGAGGGCCTGCCGGTGGGCGTCCAGCTGATCGGCCCGATGTACGAGGACCGGACCCCGCTGCGGCTGGCCGAACTGCTCGAACGGGAGACGGGCGGCTTCCGCGCGCCGAACTGAACCGCCGGCCGGGGTGACGCGGCGTCACCCCCGCTACCCGGGGGCCGGAGTGTACAGGAAAACTGTACCTCCGGCCGCCGGGAACCTAGGCTGACCCCATGAGTGATGACCTGGAGGCCGCGCCGTCCGCCGTGCGGGCCTCGCAGCAGGTTCGATCGGTGATCGGCCGGCTCCGCCGCCGCATCCGGGCCGCCGCCGGGACGGGCGACCTGACGCTCACCCAGGCCTCCGCGATGGGCCGACTGCTCGACAGCGACGGCCAGGGCCTCACCACCAGCGAGCTGGCCGTCGCCGAGGGCATGCGCCACCAGTCCATGGCCACCACCATCGCCGCCCTCACCGCCCAGGGCCTGGTGGAACGCCGCCGCGACCCCGACGACGGCCGCCGCATGCTCATCGCCCTCACCCCCGAGGGCCGCCGCCGCGCCGAGGACGGCCGCCGGGCCCGCGGCGAATGGCTGGCCGCCGAACTCCACGCCAAGTGCACCGAAGCCGAACGCCAGACCGTGATCGCCGCGATGGCCGTCCTGGAACGCCTCGGCCACGACTGACCGGGACGCGGCTACGACCGGCCGCCGACCCCGCCGGTCGCCGCGAGGCCGTCCATGTAGTCGCGGGCGTGCACGATCAGGCCGCCGCGGACCCGCAGCACCAGCAGGCCCGCGACCGCGAACCCGCCCCGCCCGCCCGCGAGTTCGCCCCGCACCGTCTGCTCGACCAGCAGCACCTCCGGGTCGGTGGAGAGATGGACGCCCGCCTCCTCGATCACCGTCGGCCGCGCCGGCGTCGCCGCCCACGCCGCGCGGTACCCGGCCCGCACCGCCTCCCGCCCCTCGAACCGGGCCGGGAACCCCGGGAACCGGAACGGGAACTCGTGCACCCCGTCCGCCGCGTAGAGCTCCGCGAGCGCATCGGCATCCAGGTCGAGCACCGCCCGCCGGTAGCGGGCCAGCACGTCGAGAAGCGGCGAATCGGTCATGGTGACACTCCGGTCGGTCTTGTGGGCGGCGGCGCGATCCGCAGCCTATGTCGGCCTGACGGGACCGCAGTCGGAGAACCGACACCTCCGCCGGTCCGGATCGGGGCGGGGAGAACGGACTGGCCGGTGGCGGGGCGGGTGGAGCAGGATGGGCGGGTGGAGATGCCCAGGGTGATGCCGGTGATCGAGGCGGAGAACGGATTCCGGCTGCGGCGCTGGGAGACGGCGGACCGGGAGCTGCTGCGGGAGGCGGCCGGCGACCCGTACATTCCACTGATCACCACGGTGCCCGCGCCGTACTCGGACGCCGAGGCGGAGGCGTTCGTGCGCCGGCAGTGGGGGCGGACCGCGATCGGGACGGGCTATCCGTTCGTGATCGAGGGGCCCGACGGGGAGGCGGTCGGCAACGTCGGCCTGTGGGTCGGCGAGCTGCCGCTGCGCGGGAGCGCCACCGCCGGGTACTGGGTGGCCGGCCGAGCCCGGGGCCGCGGCGCGGCGCTCGCCGGGCTGAACGCCGTCACCGCCTGGGCGTTCGGCGAACTCGCCGTCCCGCGCGTCGAGTTGTACATCGAGCCGTGGAACACCGGTTCGCTGCGCACCGCCGAACGGGCCGGGTACCGGCGCGAGACGCTGGTGCCCGCGCACCAGGAAGTCGGCGGCGAGCCGCGCGACATGTGGCGCTTCGCGCTGCCGTAGCGACAAATCCGGGTGACCGGTGGGGCGGATGTGACCTAGCATCCGCGCCATGACCCGTGAGAACGCCCGGCCCGCCGTCACCCTGGCGCCGATCGACGTGGACGACGCCGAGCTGCTGCACGAGTGGTGGCACGAGCCGGGCACGGCCCACGAGCTGGGGAACTGGCCCCGGCCGCTGTCGGCGACCCGTGAGCGGATCGAGCGCGACATCGAGGACGCCGACCAGGACGGCTTCCTGGTGCTGCGCCCGGACGGCACCCCGGTCGGCGCGGTCTTCCTGACCGACCAGAACATGTCCGACGGCACCGCCCGGGTCCGCTTCCTGACCGACCCCGAGCACCGCCGCCGCGGCTACGCGAACGCCGCCCTGAACTCCGTCACCGACCTCGCCTTCGGCGAACTCCCGCTGTACCGCCTCGACGCGGAGCCGCACACCGGCAACGCCGCCGCGCTCGCCGCCCTCGCCCGGGCCGGGTTCACCCGCGAAGGCGTCCGGCGCGGCGCGTGTCTGCACCGGGGGCGGCGGCTCGACCTCGCGATGCTCGCCCTGCTGCGCCCCGAGTGGGAGGCGCTGGCGCGGCCGCGCACCTGGGGCCGCTGAACCGCCCCGCTCAGGGGCGGCCGGCGCCGTCCGGCCAGTCGAGCCCGCGGGCGAGGTGGGCGTACACGGCCGGCACCAGCAGGGCCGCCGTGATGCCGCCGAGCGTCATCACGGCGGCGGGCGAGGCGTGGTCGACGACGGCCCCGCCGAGCAGCGCGCCGAGCGAGATCGTCGCCTGGAACGAGGCGGTGAACAGCACCGACGCCGCCTCGGGCGCGTCGGGGGCCGCCTTGGCGAACCAGGTCTGGGAGGAGACCGGCACCGCCCCGTAGGCGACCCCCCAGACGAACAGCAGCACCGGCGCGCCGACCTTCGAGCCGCCCAGCACCGGCAGCAGCAGCGTGGCGGCGGCGAGCAGCGCGGCCGCGGCGCCGAAGCCGAGCCTCGGCCGCCGGACGACCAGGGTGCTGCCGAGGAAGTTGCCGAGGATGCCGGCGGCGCCGTAGACCAGCAGGAAGACGGTGATCGCCCCCGGGCCCACGTGCGTCACCTGTTCGAGGAACGGGGTCACGTAGGTGTAGGCGCCGAAGTGGGCCAGCACGACCAGGAACGTCAGCAGCAGCGCGAAGCGGACGTTCACCCGGCGGCACAGGCCGCCCAGCACGCCGAGCCGGGTCGCCCCCTCCGACGGCAGCGCCGGCATGGCCGCCAGCAGCAGGGCGAACACGCCGACCGCCAGCACGCCGAGGACGACGAACGCCACCCGCCAGCCCGCCGCGTCACCGATGAACGTGCCCGCCGGGACGCCCAGCACGGACCCCAGCGGGACCGCCGAGAAGATCACCGAGACCGCCCGTCCGACCGCGCGCCCGGGCACCAGCCGCCCGGCGAGACCGGCCCCGATCGACCAGAAGCCGCCGATCACCACCCCCACCAGCGCCCGCGACACCAGCACCAGCCAGAACCCCGGCGCCACCGCCGCCAGCCCGTTCGCCACCGCCAGCAGCGCCATGAACGCGGCGAGCACGGCCCGCCGGTCGAAGCGCGCGGTCGCGACGGTGACCAGCGGCGCGGAGAGCGCCGCGAGGAAGCCGGGCATGGTCATCATCAGCCCGGCCATCCCGTCCGAGACGGCGAAGTCGGACCCGATCGACGTCAGCAGGCCGATCGGCAGGATCTCGGTCGTGACGATCGAGAAGATCCCCAGCATGACCGCCCACACGGACAGCCACTGCACGGCGGGAGACCGATCGGGCCGACCGGCGGCGCGGGGAGAGAGGGTGGTGAGCGAGGCCATGGGTTCCGTCCTGTGCCGGGCCGTCGGGTACCCGGCCAGTCCAACAGCCCGCCCGGGGCGGCCGCTGGCACCTTTCGGACATCACCGTTGCGGGGGAAGCGGCGGGTTCGGACGTTGACAGCCGGACGGCGGGGGCGGTCGATCTCCCCGCGCCGGCAGGCGAGTTGTGCGGGTTCCGGCCCGCGCGCCGCCCGTTCCGGCCGGGCGGCGCCGCGCGTGTTGGGCGGGGCCGGGGGTGGCGGGGTGCGTACCGTGGGGGGCGATGAACGAGGCGGATGACATCGCGGCGCAGTTGAATGCGCTGGCCGGGGCGCGGGACCGGTTGCAGGGGCTGCTGTCGGCGGTGTTGGCGATCGGGGGCGACCTGGACCTGCCGACGGTGCTGCACCGGATCGTGACGACGGCGATGGAGCTCGCGGGGGCGCGCTACGGTGCGCTCGGGGTGCTCACGCCGTCGGGCGACCGGCTGGGGCAGTTCATCACGGCGGGGCTGTCGCAGCAGGAGCGGGACGCGCTGGCGGGCATCGACTTTCCGCGCGGGCGCGGGGTGTTGGGGCACCTGATCCGGCATCCGGAGCCGCTGCGGGTGGCGGACATCGCCGCGCACCCGGCGTCGGTGGGCTTCCCGCCGGGGCATCCGCCGATGCGGACGCTGCTGGGCGTGGCGATCACCGTCCGGGGCGAGATCTACGGCGACCTGTACCTGTCCGAGCGCCGGGACGGCCGGCCGTTCGACGAGGCCGACGAGGAGGTGGTGCGGGCGCTCGCGGGGGCGGCCGGCATCGCGATCGAGAACGCCCGGCTGTTCGGCTACCTGCGGGACAGCGCCGCGCAGTTCCAGCGTCTGCTGCTGCCCACCCTGCCGGACCTGTCGCCGTTCTCGGCGGCCGCCGCGTACCGGACCGCCGCCGAGCCGGCCGGCGTCGGAGGGGACTGGTACGACGCCGTGATCCTGCCGGACCGGGCGTGCGCGGCCGTCATCGGCGACGTCGTCGGGCACGACCTGCACGCCGCCGCCGCGATGGCGCAGGCCCGCAACATGCTCCGGGCACTGCTGTACGACCGCCGCAGCCCCCCGAGTTCGGTGCTGACCCAACTCGACCGCACCGTGCAGGACATCACCGACCTGCCGGTCACCACCGCCTGCCTGGCCCGGATCGAACCGGACGCCGCCGGCGACGGCTGGACGGTGTACTGGAGCACCGCCGGGCACCCGCCGCCGCTGGTGCTCGGCCCCGACGGGCGGACCTGGTACCTGGAGGGCGACCCCGGCATCCCGATCGGCGTCGATCCGACCGTCCCCCGGCCCGACCACAAGCACGCGCTGCCGTCCGGCGCGACCGTGCTGTTCTTCACCGACGGCCTGGTCGAACGCCCCGACCGCCACCTCGACGAAGGGCTCGACGCGCTCGCCCGGATCGCCGCCGCCCACGCCGGGCTGCCGCTCGACGACCTGGTGCGGACCCTCGCCGACCTGCACCCGGGCGACGGCCACGACGACATGGCGGTGCTCGCCATCCGCACCCCCGCCCGGAGCTGACCCCCGGCGGCAGGCCCCGGCGCGGCCGCCGGTAGGTTGCCCGCCATGCGAAAGGACCTTGTGGAGCAGGCGTTCCGGGCCGAGGCCGGCGCGCTCGGAGCGGCGACGGCCCACCTCACCGACGGCGAGTGGGCGCGGGCCACCCGGTGCGAACCGTGGACGGCGGCGGAACTGCTCGCGCACGTGCGGGTCGCCGTCGGGCGGGTGCCGGCGATGCTGGCCGCCCCCGAGCCCGAGCGGCCGGAGATCGACGCGGCCGGGTACTACCGCCCCGACGAGCGCTTCGACGCCGCCGCCAACAGCACCCGGATCGCGCTTGCCCGCGACACAGCGGGCACCGGCGCCGACCCGGCCGAGGAGTTCGGGCGGACCTGGCGGGAGGTGGCGGACCGGTTCGCGGCCGAGGGCGGGGCGCGGGCGGTGCGCACCCGGCACGGCGACCCGATGCTGCTCACCGAGTTCATGATCACCCGGGTGGTGGAACTCGCCGTGCACGGGCTCGACCTGGCCGACGCGCTCGGCCGCCCCGCCTGGCTCACCGAGGAGGCCTCCGACCTGCTGGAGGCCCTGCTGCTGAGCCGGGCCGACGGCGCCTCGGTGCGCGCCGCGCTCGGCTGGGACCGGGCCACCCTGCTGCGCAAGACCACCGGGCGGGCCGCACTGGACGCCGCCGAACAGGACGCGGTCGAGCGCGCCGGGATCACCTGGCTGACGCTCGGCTGAACCGGCCGGAATGCGCGGGACAGCGGGAACGGGCCGCTCAATGTCCGCGGCCGGAGCGGGCGTTCGGGCCTGTCGCCATATGCTGAGCGGATGATCGACTCGAACCGGCCGGTAGAACTGGTGATCTTCGACTGCGACGGCGTCCTGGTGGACAGCGAACGGATCGCCGTCCGCGTCCAGCAGGAGGTCGGCGCCCAGCTCGGCTGGCCGCTCACCGAGGCCGAGGTCGTGCACCACTTCATCGGCCGCTCCCACGCCGCCGCCTGGCAGCTCGTCGGCGAACGCCTCGGCGCGAGCGCCGCCGCCGAATGGGAGCGCCGCTTCGAACAGCGCCACCGGGAACTCGTCGACGCCGAACTCCGGCCCGTGGACGGCATCCTGGAGGCGCTCGCCGCCCTCGACCTGCCGTCCTGCGTGGCCTCCAGCGGCACCCACCAGAAGATGCGCCACACCCTCGGCCGCACCGGCCTGTACGAACACTTCGAAGGCCGGATCTTCAGCGCCACCGAGGTCGCCCGCGGCAAACCCGCACCCGACCTGTTCCTGCACGCCGCCCGCCGCATGGGCCACGCCCCCGAGGCCTGCGCCGTCGTCGAGGACAGCGGCCCCGGCACGCAGGCCGCCCGCGCCGCCGGCATGCGCTGCTTCGGCTACACCGGCGGCCCCACCGGCGCCGACGCGCTCACCGGGCCCGGCACCGTCCTGTTCTCCGACATGCGGCACCTGCCCGCCCTGCTGCGCCACTGACACCCCCGGACCCGAGGAGCGACGCCCCCATGGCACAGGCCGCACTGCCCGCCGGCTACACCGCACGGCCGATCGACCCGACCACCGACCTCCCCGCCGTCCAGGAACTCGTCCGCACCTGCGAACGCGCCCTCGACGGCACCGCCACCACCGACACCGGCGCACTCACCGCCGTCCTCGCCCGGCCCGGACTCGACCCCGCCGGCGACACCCTGCTGGTGCACGCCCCCGACGGCCGACTCGCCGCCTGGGCCTGGACCGACCGGCGCACCGACGCCGACGTCCACCCGCAGCACCGCGGCCGGGGCCTCGGCACCGCACTGCTGCACTGGATCGAACAGCGCGCCCGCGAACGCGACACCGCCGAACTCGCCCAGATCGTCCCCGACCGCGACAGGGCCGCCACCGCCCTGCTCACCGCGCACGGCTTCCGCCCCGACGTCACCAGCTGGCTGCTCGCCATCGACCTCGACGACCTGCCGGACACCCTGCCGCCCGCCCCGCACGGTGTCACCGTCCGCCCGCTGCGGGCCGGCGACCCGGCGGACGAACACGCCGCGCACCGGCTCACCGAGGACGCCTTCGCCGCCTGGCAGCCCCGCCGCATGGACTTCGACGAATGGGCCGCCCACACCGTGCACCGCCCCGCCTTCGCCGCCGACCGCTCCCCACTCGCCTTCGCCGACCACCGGCTGGTCGGTGCCGCCCTCGCCCTCGACCTCCCCGACACCGGCGAGGGCTACGTCGAGACCGTCGCCGTCCACACCGCCCACCGCCACCGCGGCATCGCCCGCCACCTGCTGCGCCACACCTTCCACGCCTGCCGCGACGCGGGCCTGCGCAGCTGCACGCTGTGGACGCACTCGGCGACCGGCGCGCTCGACCTGTACCTGAAGGCCGGCATGACGGTCAGGCACAGCTCGACGGTGATGAAGAAGACCCTTCAGTAGGCGAGCAGCGCCAGCAGACGGTCGGCCTGGCGGTCGGCGGTGCCCGGCGGATTGCGGGCCGCGGTCGCCGGGTCGCCGGTCAGAAAGACCAGCCACAGCAGCGCGAACAGGCGGCGGCACTCCAGCAGCCGGCCCCGCTCGGCGGCGGAGAGGTCGAAACGGGCCAGGAACGCGGCCGCGTCCAGCTCGGTGTCCACCCAGGCCGAGAGGTGCTCGACCACCTCCGCCAGCTCGTACGGACGGTCGCTGCGCCCCGAGTCCTCGAAGTCGACCACCCGCACCTCGGCGCCGTCCCAGAGGAAGTTGGCGAGGTTGCCGTCCGCCTGCCCGAGCACCGGCACCGCCGCCGCGCCGCCCGCCAGCAGCCCGGCCTCCGCGCCCGCCAGCCAGCGAAG
>NZ_JBSGDD010000070.1:0-40719 GCF_053602195.1 Kitasatospora sp. NPDC004531
CAGGTCCCGGACGAGGAGACCACCGCCGCCGTCGCCACCGCCCTGGAGTCCGGCTACCGCAGCATCGACACCGCCGCGATCTACGGCAACGAGCGCGGCGTCGGCAAGGCGCTGGCCGCGTCCGGGCTGCCGCGCGAGGAGCTGTTCGTCACCACCAAGCTGTGGAACAGCGACCAGGGCTACGACGCCACCCTGCGGGCCTTCGACGCCAGCCTCGACAAGCTCGGCCTGGACACCGTCGACCTGTACCTGATCCACTGGCCCACCCCGGCCCGCGACCTGTACCTCGACTCCTGGCGGGCGATCGAGCGCCTCGCCGCCGACGGCCGGATCCGCGCCGCGGGCGTCTCCAACTTCCAGCCCGCCCACCTCACCCGGCTGATCGACAACAGCGGCCTGGTGCCCGCCGTCAACCAGGTCGAGCTGCACCCCGGCCTCCAGCAGGCCGAGCTGCGCGCCTTCCACGCGAAGCACGGCATCGCCACCGAGGCCTGGAGCCCGCTCGCCCAGGGCGCCGTCCTGAACGACCCGGCGATCACCGCGATCGCGGAGCGCACCGGCAAGTCCCCCGCCCAGGTGGTGCTGCGCTGGCACCTGCAGCTCGGCAACCTGGTCATCCCCAAGTCCGTCACCCCGGCCCGGATCCGCCAGAACCTCGACGTCTTCGACTTCACGCTCACCGACGACGAGATGGCCGCCGTCGCCGCCACCGACCGCGGCCTGCGCACCGGCCCGAACCCCGACGAGTTCAACGCCGCCTGATCGGCCCCAGCACCGCGAAGCGGCCCGCCGGAAACCCGGCGGGCCGCTCGCGTGCGTGCGGGGGCGGTCAGGGGAAGGCGAGCGTGGTGCTGGAGGTGTGGAGGGCGGGGTTGTCGGCGAGCGCGGCGGGCCGGGTGGTGGTGGTCACGCCGGTCGCGCGGTCGGTCGCCCACAGCGCCGGGGCGCCGGTGCCGTCGAGGTCGGCGGCGCGCAGGGTGAGGGTCCGGCCGGTGTTCCAGCCGGAGGCGGCGACGGTGTAGGCGCCGGTGGTGGTGAGGGTGGTGCCGTCGGCGGAGAGCTTCAGGCCGGTCCACAGGTGGAGCGCGCCGGTGGCGGGGTTCCACAGGTAGGCGGCGGTGCCGTCGGCGCGCTGGGCGGTGGCGACCGTCCAGCTGCTCCAGTCCTGGGTGCCGTCGGGGGAGTTCAGGCCGGTGAGGAGGTGGCAGCTGGCCAGGCAGAGGCCCCAGCCGAAGTCGGCGTCGGTGGAGTAGCCGTTGGGGGTGGCGGAGTGCAGCAGGGCCATCCGGTTGCCGAGGACGGCCAGCAGGTCGGGGTGGCCGGTCGCCAGGTTGCTGGTGTTGCCCGCGTTGACGAGCTGGGTGGCGGCGGCGCCGTCGGTGTCGGTGAGCCCGCTGATGCGCAGCGGGGCGGACGAGGCGCCGAGCGGGCCGGTGGTGCCGTCGCCGCACATGATGGTGCCGCCGCCCGCGTTGGTGCCGGTCGGGAAGTAGGCGAGGACGTCCTGGGTGCCGGTGCCGCAGAAGCTGCCGGTGACGGCCTGCGCGCCGTTCCAGTCGGCCGGGCCGCTCGTGGTGCCGTAGCCCAGGCCGTTGACGCCGATGTCGACCGGGGTGGGCGACACCTTCCCGTTGGACCGCCCGGTGGCGAGCCACAGGCCGGGCGGGACGACGCCGGCGCCGCCCGGGAGGATCAGGTCCGGCGTGCCGTCGAGGTCGAGGTCGCCGTCCCCGGCGGGCAGACCGAGGCTGCCGACGTGCGCCGCGGGCACCGCCTGGGCCGGGGCGGCCGACAGCGCGGCGGCGGCCAGTGCGACGACCAGCAGGGCGGCTTTGCCCCCACCGCGTCCGATCAAAGTCCTACGTATTCCCATTTTTCCCTTTTCCGAATGGGGCCGGACGGCCGAGGAGTTCGGCGTCCGGATGGTGAATACCATGGAGCGCGGTCGCGGAATGCGGGTTTTACCAAGCCTTTCGGCGACCGCGTGCCCGCCACCGGCGGGTCGGCCCTACCCTTGGCGGGTGCGTACACACATAGTCTGGGACTGGAACGGGACCCTGCTGTCGGACATGCCGGCGGTGGTGGGGGCCAGCAACGCGGCGTTCGAGACGATCGGCATCGCGCCGATGACATTGGACGAGTACCGGGCGCAGTACGAGATCCCGATCCCGAAGTTCTACGAGCGGCTGATGGGGCGGATGCCGAGCCGCGCGGAGTGGCTGGCGCTGGACGACGCGTTCCACGTCAAGTACCTGGAGCTGTTCCCGGGCTGCGGGCTGACGCCGGGCGTCGAGGAGCTGCTGTCGGGCTGGACGGCGGGCGGGCGCAGCCAGTCGCTGCTGTCGATGTACGAGCACGACAAGCTGGTGCCGGCGGTGGACGCGTTCGGGCTGACCCGCCACTTCGTGCGGGTGGACGGGCGGCGCGGGGAGGCCGGCGGGCGCAAGGCCGCCGAGCTGGCGGTGCACCTGGAGGCGCTGGGCGGCGGCATCGACCGCGGCCGGACGGTGCTGATCGGGGACGCGGCGGACGACGCGGAGGCGGCGCTGTCGCAGGGCATCAAGTCGGTGCTGTGGACGGGCGGCTCGCACACCAGGGAGAAGCTGGTGCACGTCGGGGTGCCGGTGGTGGACTCGCTGGCGGAGGCCGTCGCGGTGGCGGAGGAACTGGCCGGCTAGGCGTGTCACGGCGTGTCAACCGGCGGGGACACGTTCACCCTGGGAGGGGAACAGCACGCACCACCGTACGGAGCAGTTGAGCAGCATGCCGATCGACGCGGTCACCACCGTCCCCCCGCCCGTCAACGAGCCGCCGCGGGAGTACGCGCCGGGCAGCCCCGAGCGGGCCCGGCTGCTGCGCGCGGCGGACCGGTTGGCGGGGGAGCACACCGCGCTGCCGATGACCGTCGGCGGCGAGCGGCGGCTCGGCGGCGGGGAGCGGATCGAGGTGCCGCAGCCGCACCACCACGCGGCGAAGCTCGGGGTGATGGGCGGCGCCACGGCCGCCGACGTGCGGGACGCGGTGGACGCGGCGCTGGCGGCGGGGGCCGGGTGGCGGGAGCTGTCGTTCGACGACCGGGCGGCGGTGCTGCTGCGCGCCGCCGACCTGCTGGCCGGGCCGTGGCGGGAGACGCTGGTCGCCGCCACCATGCTGGGGCAGTCGAAGACCGCGCTGCAGGCCGAGCTCGACGTGTGCGAGCTGGTCGACCTCTGGCGGTTCAACGTGCACTTCGGCCGGCAGATCCTGGCCGAGCAGCCGATCTCCGTCCCCGGGGTGTGGAACCGCGCCGACCACCGCCCGCTGGAGGGCTTCGTCTGCGCGATCAGCCCGTTCGGCTCGACCGCGATCGCCGGCAACCTGCCGACCGCGCCCGCCCTGATGGGCAACACGGTGGTGTGGAAGCCCGCGCCGGCGCAGACGTTGGCCGCGCACTTCCTGATGCGCCTGCTGGAGGCGGCCGGCCTGCCGCCCGGCGTGGTCAACCTGGTCACCGGCGACGGGCAGGCGCTGACCGAGGTCGCGCTGCCGGACCCGGCGCTGGCCGGGCTGCACTTCACCGGCTCCACCGCCACCTTCCAGCACCTGTGGCGGGAGATCGGCCGCGGCATCGGCCGCTACCGCAGCCACCCGCGGATCGTCGGCGAGACCGGCGGCAAGGACTTCCTGATCGCCCACCCGTCCGCCGACCCGGCGGTGCTGCGCACCGCCCTGCTGCGCGGCGCGTTCGAGTACCAGGGCCAGCAGAGCTCCGCGCTGTCCCGGGCGTACCTGCCGCGCAGCCTGTGGCGGCGGATCGAGGCGGACTTCCTCGGCGAGGTGGACGCGCTGACCGTCGGCGACGTCACCGACCTGAGCAACTTCATGGGCGCGCTGATCGACGCCCGCGCCTTCGCCCGCAACCGGGAGGCGATCGAACGCGCCAAGGCCGACCCGCAGGTGCGGCTGCTGGCCGGCGGCCAGTACGACGACGCGATCGGCTGGTTCGTCCGGCCGACCGTGCTGCTCGGCGGCGACCGGCGCGGCGAGATCTTCTCCACCGAGTACGGCGGGCCGGTCCTGGCCGTCCAGGTGTACGAGGACAGCCGCTGGGAGGAGGCGCTGGAGCGGGTCGACGAGGCCGCGCCGTACGGGCTGTCCGGCGCGGTGATCGCGCAGGACCGGCGGGCGATCGCCCGGGCCGTGGAGCGGCTGCGGTTCACCGCCGGAAATCTGTACGTCAACGACAAGCCGACCGGAGCGGTCGTCGGGCAGCAGCCGTTCGGCGGCGGGCGCGCCTCCGGCACCAACGACAAGGCGGGCGCGGCGCAGAACCTGCTGCGCTGGACGTCCACCCGGTCGATCAAGGAGACGTTCACGCCGCCGACCGACTACGTCCACCCGCACATGGAGTGGTCACCCGAGTGACGTACAAGCCGCTCGAACGGCTTTGGACAACGTGTCCAGGAAGGAACGATCTTCCTGCGGGATTGTGCCTTCGTGTCCCCTGACACCCCGGTTGCGCCACGTTAGGCTGGCTGGCGTCGCCGGTTTCGGTCAGCAGGCCAAACGACTTGTCGTACCCGGGCGGAGCGCGACTCATGCGTGCCATGAGCGCTTTTCCACCCGGTGTGTGCGGGAGGATTGCGGACGGGAGCCCGGCGGTGCATCCACCAGCCATCACCGAGTCACGCAACGGCGCGCGACAGGAGCCAAACAGCCATGCAGACCAAGCTGGACGCAGCCAAGGCCGAACTGCTCAAGAAGGCAGCAGCAGCCGCTGAGAACAGCCAGGTGGGGGGAGCGGCGCCCGGGGAGGGGCTGAGCAACGGCGCTCTGGCCGCCTACCTGCACCACTACTACCTCCACACGGCCCCCGAGGACCTGATCGGCCGGGACCCGGTGGACGTCTACGGTGCCGCTGCCTCCCACTACCGGCTGGGCCTCAAGCGGCCCCAAGGCACCGCCGAGGTCCGGGTCTCCACCCCGACCGTGGAGGAGAACGGCTGGTCCTGCGGCCACACCGTGGTCGAGGTGGTCACCGACGACATGCCGTTCCTGGTCGACTCGGTCACCAACGAGCTGACCCGCCTGAACCGCGCCATCCACCTGGTCGTGCACCCGCAGCTGGCGGTGCGCCGCGACCTCACCGGCAAGCTGCTGGAGATCCTCGACCTCGACGCGTGCAACCGCGCGCGGGCCGCCGGCGCCGAGTGGCCCGCCGACGCCGTGGTCGAGTCCTGGATGCACATCGAGATCGACCGCGAGACCTCCCGCGAGGACCTGCGCGACATCGAGGCCGGCCTGCGCCGCGTGCTGGGCGACGTCCGCGAGGTCGTCGAGGACTGGTCGAAGATGCGCGACTCCGCGCTCCGACTGGCCGACGAGCTCGCCGAGCAGCCCCCCGCCCACCTGCCCGAGCAGGAGGTCGGCGAGGCCTGGGAGCTGATGCGCTGGCTCGCCGACGACCACTTCACCTTCCTCGGCTACCGCGAGTACGACCTGGTCGAGCACGACGGCGAAGAGGTGCTCCGCGCCGTCGCCGGCACCGGCCTGGGCATCCTGCGCGCCGACCCGCTCAGCCACGACTCCGACCACCACCCGGTCTCCGAGGCCTTCGGCCGGCTCTCCGCCCCGGTGCGCGCCAAGGCGCACGAGAAGAAGCTGCTGATCCTCACCAAGGCCAACAGCCGGGCCACCGTGCACCGCCCCGCGTACCTCGACTACGTCGGCGTGAAGAAGTTCAACGCGGCCGGCGAGCCGATCGGCGAGCGCCGCTTCCTCGGCCTGTTCTCCTCCGCCGCCTACACCGAGTCCGTCACCCGGATCCCGGTGGTGCGCCGCAAGGTCCAGGAGGTCATGGAGGGCGCCGGCTTCTCCGGCGACAGCCACGACGGCCGCGACCTGCTCCAGATCATGGAGACCTTCCCGCGCGACGAGATGTTCCAGACCGCCGCCGCCGAGCTGCAGTCCGTCGCCACCAGCGTGCTGTACCTGCAGGAGCGCCGCCGGCTGCGGCTGTTCCTGCGCCAGGACGAGTACGGCCGCTACTTCTCCGCGTACGTGTACCTGCCGCGCGACCGCTACACCACGCGCATCCGGCTCGCCCTGATGAGCATCCTCAAGGAGGAGCTCGACGGCGACACCATCGACTACACGGTGTACGCCACCGAGTCGGTGCTGACCCGCCTGCACTTCGTGGTCCGGGTCGCCCCCGGCACCGAGCTGCCGCAGCTGTCCGACGCCGACATCGAGCGGATCGAGAACCGGCTCGCCGAGGCCGCCCGGTTCTGGATGGACGGCTTCAACGACCAGCTGCAGACCGAGTTCGGCGAGGAGAAGGCCGCCGAGCTGGCGCACAAGTACGCCACCGCCTTCCCCGACGGCTACCGCGCCGACTTCCCGCCGCGCACCGCCGTCGCCGACCTCAAGCAGATCGAGTCGCTGGCCGGCGAGGGCGACTTCCGCCTGAACCTGTACCAGCCGGTCGGCGCGGGCGACGACGAGCGCCGCTTCAAGATCTACCGGGTGGGCGGCCCGATCTCGCTCACCGAGGTCCTGCCGGTCCTGCAGCGCCTGGGCGTCGAGGTCCTCGACGAGCACCCGTACGCGCTGCGCCGCACCGACGGCACCACCGCGTGGGTGGTCGACTTCGGCCTCAAGCTGCGCGAGGGCACCGACCTCACCGAGGAGGACCGCGAGCGCTTCCAGGACACCTTCGCGGCGACCTGGCGCGGCCAGGCCGAGAACGACGGCTTCAACGAGCTGGTCCTGACCGCCAAGCTGACCTGGCGCGAGGCCGTGGTGCTGCGCGCGTACGCCAAGTACCTGCGCCAGGCGGGCTCCACGTTCTCCCAGGACTACATGGAGGACGCGCTCCGCAACAACACCCACACCACCCGGCTGCTGGTCAACCTGTTCGAGGCCCGGCTGTCGCCCAGCCACCGCTCCGGCGGCGACGAGCTGACCGAGGCCATCCTGGAAGAGCTGTCCGGCGCCCTCGACGAGGTCGTGTCGCTGGACGAGGACCGCATCCTGCGCTCCTTCCTGCACCTGATCAAGGCCACCCTGCGGACCAACTTCTTCCAGCACGACGCCGAGGGCGCCTGGCACTCGTACGTGTCGATGAAGTTCGACCCGAAGGCCATCCCGGACCTGCCCGCGCCGCGCCCCGCCTTCGAGATCTGGGTGTACTCGCCCCGCGTCGAGGGCGTCCACCTGCGCTTCGGCAAGGTCGCCCGCGGCGGTCTGCGCTGGTCCGACCGGCGCGAGGACTTCCGCACCGAGATCCTCGGCCTGGTCAAGGCCCAGATGGTCAAGAACACCGTCATCGTGCCGGTCGGCGCCAAGGGCGGCTTCGTCGCCAAGCAGCTGCCGGACCCGGCGGTCGACCGCGACGCGTGGCTGGCCGAGGGCATCGCCTCGTACAAGACCTTCATCTCGGCGCTGCTCGACATCACCGACAACCTGGTCGCCGGCGAGGTCGTGCACCCCGTCGACGTGGTCCGCCACGACGAGGACGACACCTACCTGGTGGTCGCCGCCGACAAGGGCACCGCGACGTTCTCCGACATCGCCAACGGCGTCGCCGAGTCGTACGGCTTCTGGCTGGGCGACGCGTTCGCCTCCGGCGGCTCGGCCGGCTACGACCACAAGGGCATGGGCATCACCGCCCGCGGCGCCTGGGAGTCCGTCAAGCGCAACTTCCGCGAGCTCGGCGTCGACACCCAGTCCGAGGACTTCACCGTCATCGGCATCGGCGACATGTCCGGCGACGTGTTCGGCAACGGCATGCTGCTCTCCGAGCACATCCGGCTGGTCGCCGCGTTCGACCACCGGCACATCTTCCTCGACCCGAACCCGGACGCGGCCGTCTCGCACGCCGAGCGCCGCCGCCTGTTCGACCTGCCGCGCAGCTCCTGGGACGACTACGACAAGTCGCTGATCTCGGCCGGCGGCGGCGTCTTCCCGCGCTCCGCCAAGTCGATCGCGCTGTCCGCCCAGGTCCGCGAGCGGCTCGGCATCGAGGCCGCCAAGCTCACCCCCGCCGAGCTGATGAAGGCCATCCTGCAGGCCCCCGTGGACCTGTTCTGGAACGGCGGCATCGGCACCTACGTGAAGGCCTCCACCGAGACCAACGCGGAGGTCGGCGACAAGGCCAACGACGCCATCCGGGTCAACGGCGGCGACGTCCGCGCCCGGGTCATCGGCGAGGGCGGCAACCTCGGCTGCACCCAGCTCGGCCGCATCGAGTTCGCCTCCACCGGCGGCCCGCAGGGCAACGGCGGCTGGATCAACACCGACGCGATCGACAACTCGGCCGGCGTGGACACCTCCGACCACGAGGTGAACATCAAGATCCTGCTCAACCAGGTCGTCGCCGACGGCGACATGACGGTCAAGCAGCGCAACGCCCTGCTCGCCGAGATGACCGACGAGGTCGGCCACCTGGTGCTGCGCAACAACTACGCGCAGAACGTGGTGCTCGCCAACGCCGTCGCGCAGGCCGCCAGCATGGTCAACGTGCACGCCCGCATGATCAACCGGCTGGAGTCCAACGGCCAGCTCGACCGGGCGCTGGAGTACCTGCCCACCGACAAGCAGATCCGTGAACGCCAGCAGGCCGGCCGCGGGCTCTCCCAGCCCGAGCTGTCCGTGCTGCTCGCCTACACCAAGATCACGCTGGCGGACGAGCTGCTCGCCACCGAGCTGCCCGACGACCCGTACTTCCGGGACGTGCTGCACGCGTACTTCCCCAGCGCGCTGCGCGCCCGGTTCGCCGAGCAGATCGACAACCACCCGCTGCGCCGGGAGATCATCACCACCCTGATCGTCAACGACACGATCAACCGCGGTGGCTGCACCTTCGCGTTCCGCCTCCGCGAGGAGACCGGCGCGACGATGGAGGAGATCGCCCGCACCCACGCCGCCGCCCGCGCGGTGTTCGGCCTGGAGCAGATCTGGGACACCGTCGAGGGCCTGGACAACCGGGTCGCCGCCCGGATCCAGACCAAGATGCGGCTGCACGCCCGCCGCCTGGTCGAGCGCGCCACCCGGTGGATGCTCGGCAACCGCCGCCAGCCGCTGGACATCGCCGGCACCATCGCGTTCTTCCACGACCGGGTCAACCAGGTCTGGGACTCGCTGCCCAAGCCGCTGCGCGGCGAGGACCTCGCCTGGTTCCAGTCGGTCCACCAGGAGCTGGCCGCGGCCGGCGTCCCCGACGACCTGGCCACCCGGATCGCCGGCCTGTCCTCCGCGTTCCCGACCCTCGACATCGTCGGCGTCGCGGACCGCTCGGACGCCGACGTGATGGAGGTCGCCGAGCTGTACTACGACCTCGGCGACCGCCTGCAGATCAGCCACCTGCTCGACCGGATCATCGAACTGCCGCGCACCGACCGGTGGTCCTCGATGGCCCGCGCCGCGATCCGCGAGGACCTGTTCGCCGCGCACGCCGCGCTCACCGCCGACGTGCTGGCCGCCGGCCCGGCCGGATCCAGCCCCGAGGAGCGCTACACCGAGTGGGCCGACCTCAACAGCACCCTGCTCGGTCGGGCCCGCACCACCCTCGACGACATAAGGGGTTCGGACAACTACGAGCTGTCCAGCCTCTCGGTCGCCATGCGGGTCATTCGGACCCTGCTGCGCGCCGGTCGCTGAACCGACCCCGAAGGGGCCCCGGGCAACCCGCCCGGGGCCCCTTCGGGCGTTCTCGGGCACAATGTCCGGCATGACGGAGGCCGTGTTCGACCGACTGACCGAGCTGCTCGGCGAGCCCGACCGGCAGACCCCACAAGGGAGTTGGGGCGCGGCCGAGGAGTTCCTCGGGGTCGGCCTGCCGAGCGGCTACAAGGCGTTCGTGGACCGCTGGGGCCCCGGCGTGCTGGACCGCTTCCTGATCGTCCACGGCCCGCTCGACGGCACCGCGCAGGAGGCCCGCGAGCTGTGGGGCCCGTGGTACGGGTGCCGGCCCGGGCAGCAGCGCAACCCCGACTTCGACCCGTTCCCGTACCACCCCGAGCCCGGCGGCCTGATCGGCTGGGGCACCGACCGGTACGGCGGCGCCTGGTTCTTCCTCGCGCAGGGCCCCGACCCGGACCGCTGGCCGATCGCCGTGCTCAGCGACACCGGCCAGTGGTACGCCACCCGCGGCGCCTTCCCGGCGTTCCTGCTGCGCTGCCTGGAACGCCGGGAGTACCCGCTCTTCCTCGACATCACCTGGCCCCACCCGCAGCCGGACTACCGCCCCTTCCGGGCGGACTGAGGCCCGGCTCCCGACGGCTCGGCTCCCGGCGGCTCAGCTCTCGGTGGCTCAGCTCTCGGTGGCGCGGCGCAGCGCGGAGGCCAGCAGGGCCAGGTCGGTGGGTCCGTTGCCGAGCTCCCGGACGGGGCGGGGGGACGGGGCGGCGCCGTGGTCCTCCAGGCGTTGGGCGACCACGGTGGGGCGGAGCGTGGCGGTGCGCGGGATGCGGCCGCTGACCCGGGCGCCCTGGAACGCGGTGACGGCGCCGTCGGGGCGGCGCAGGTAGCCGCGGCCGGGGGTGGCGCCGGGCAGCGCGGCGGCGTCCGGCAGGTCGATCAACAGGTCGGAGTCGCCGGGCTGTTCGGTGCGCAGGGCGATCCGCAGCTGTGCGGCCTCGTCGAGTTCGGTGCCGGTGGTGGCCTCCGGGTCGCCGGTGGCGGCGATCACGTGCACGCCCAGGCGGGCGCCGCGGGTGGCGGCGGCGGCCAGCGCGCGGGCGAGCGGGCGGCCGCCGGGGGAGGCGGGGCCGAGCAGCGCGTCGTAGTCGTCGACGACGACGACCAGGCGGGCCGGGGCGGGGCCGGCGGGCGGGGCGTCGGGGGAGCGGCGGGGCTCGACCACCCGGACGCGGTCGCCGGCGGGCCCGCCGACCAGGGCGGGGGCCTTGTCGAAGACCAGCCGGGTGTGCCACTCGGTGAAGCTGAGGCCGTCGAACAGGGCTTCGCGGTGGGCGAGTTCGTCGAGCAGGCGCTCGGCGGCGAGCAGCGCGCCGCGCGGGTCCTCGGCGGCGTTGACGTGGTCGGTGACGTGCGGCAGGTCGGTGCAGCCGGCCAGGCCGCCGCCGTCCGCGCGGTCGCCGTCGATCATCAACAGGGCGAGGCGGTCGGGCCGTTCGGACACCGCGAGGGAGGCGGCCAGGCTGCGCAGCAGTTCGGACTTGCCGGAGCCGGGGCCGCCGCCGATCAGCAGGTGGTCGCCGTCCTCGGCGAGGTCGACGGCGCAGGTCTCCTCGCCGGCCGGGCCGCGCGCGGTGCCGAGCAGGGCGGCGGCCGCGCCCGCGCCGGCGGGCAGCGCCTGCCAGCTCTCGGCGAGCCGGGCGGGGGAGAGCGACTCGGAGCGCAGCAGGTCGAGCAGGCGCAGCGCCTCGGGCAGCGGGCCGCGGGCCGCCTCGCCGTCGGCGGCGGCCTCGCGCAGCGGGGCGAGGGTGCGGGCCAGGCGTTCGGCCCAGGCGGGGGAGACCGCGTCGAGGGCGATGTCGGTGAGCTGCTCGCGGGCGCCGCCGACCGGCCGGTCGAGGGTGAGGCGGGTGGCGACCTCGCCGGTGATCCGGCCGAACGCGCCGAGCCCGGTGGGGAGTTCGTCGGGAGTCTCGGCCAGGCAGAGGGCGAAGACGCCGGCCGCGGGGCCCTGCCGGAGCAGCAGGCCGAGGGCGCGCCGGCCGGCCTCGGTGCCGGGGTCGCCGTCGACCAGGACGACGGTGGCGGGCGGGGCGGCGGTGGCGGAGGCGAGTTCGGTGAGCCGGGCCTCGGCCTGCTCCGGGCCGAGGCCGTACAGCAGCCGGCAGGCCTGGCCGTGGGCGGGCCGCAGGTGCGGCAGCCACTGCGCCCAGGCCCAGTCCTCGGCGTGCTGCTCGGGGGCGACGACGACCAGGGCGAGGCCGCTGGGCGGGTGCAGGGCGGCGAGTTGGGCGAGCGCGGCGCGGGCCAGGCCGGTCAGGCGGTGGCGCGGGCCGGCCAGGCCGAGGCTGCCGGCGGTCTGCAGGTCGACGGTGGCGGGGACGGCGGGCAGCAGGGTGCCGGGGGCGGTGCCGGGGCCGCCGGGGAGGTCGGCGGTGCCCAGGCGCAGGGTCAGCGCGTCGGGGTGGTCGGGGCCGCGCTCCCACAGCCGGGGGCCGGCGCCGAGGGCGGCGAGCAGCAGGGCGGCCGGGTCGGGCCAGCGCTCGCGCTGGTTGGCGGCCTGCCGCAGGCGGGCGGCGGCGTGCTGGCGGTCGGTGTCGACGACGGGCGGCTCGGGGCGGGTGCGGCGCCCCAGCCAGCGGCCGCGGCCGGTGGCGGCGGGGGGTTCTTCGGCAGTGGCGGGCGCGGCGGGCCGGCCGGGTGCGGTGCGGGCGGTGGGGCGGGGGGCGAGCCGGAGCCGGCCCTCGCCGTCGGGGGTGGTGCCGCGGGCCGCTATGTCGGCGGGGTGGGCGAGTTGGAGGGTGGACTCGCCGATCCGCAGCAGTGCGCCGGGCGCGAGTTCGGCGCTCTCCTCGCGCAGGTAGCGCTCGTCCAGCAGGGTGCCGTTGGTGGAGCCGAGGTCCTGGACGGTGGCCCGGCCGTCGGCGGCCAGGTGCAGGGCGAGGTGCAGCCGGGACACGTCGGGGTCGTCGAGCGGCACGTCGGCCTCGGTGGAGCGGCCGATCCGGATCCGCTCGCCGTGCAGGCGGTGGACGCCGCCGGCGTCGGGGCCGCCGACGACGCGCAGTTCGGCGGCGGGGTGCCCGGCGGTGTCCCCGGTGTCCGGGTCGGGCTCGCCGAGGGCGAGGACCGCGCCGTCGATCAGCGGTGGCTGCCCGAACGGGAGTTGCTCGTCCAGGCGCTGCTCACCGGCGTACAGGTGGACGTGCGTGGCGGAGCGCGGGCCGCGGACGCCGACCGCGCCGGCCAGGGCGGTGGCGACGGCGCCGAGGGTGGTGCCGGCCGGGGCTGTGACCAGGACGTCGGCAGAGCTCCCGGGGCTGCTCGGGCCGCTGCGCGGTCGAAGGACGGTGAGCCGGATCTGCATCACGCCCGGGGTCCCTTCTGCACACGTGTGGTGCCTGCCATCCTGCCACTAGGGACGGACAGTCCGCGCACGGTACCGGATTTGACGATCTTGCGATCATCGACATGGTGAATCCGACGCCGAGTCAGGTCAAGGACGCCCGGACGCCCCAGGTGGCCGACAGTGCGCGCCCGCCCCGGGCGACACCTCGGAAACCCGCGCGGGCACCGTTAGAGTTGCCGAAAACCGGGAGCCCCCGCGCGCGGGCGGTTCCCCACAAGGCCCCGGCGCCGTTCACGGGAACGGGGGAGTGCCGGAACGCGGCCCCGGCAGCGGGCGCCGGGTGACCGAACGGAGTGCACAGGTGCGGCCTGTCGGAAGCAAGTACCTGCTGGAGGAGAGCCTCGGACGCGGAGCGACCGGCACGGTCTGGCGCGGCCGGGTCCGCGACGACGCCGCCGTGCCGGGCCTGCAGCCCGGCCAGGCGGTCGCGGTCAAGGTGCTGCGCGAGGAGCTCGCCGCCGACCCGGACGTGGTGATGCGCTTCCTGCGCGAGCGCTCCGTCCTGCTGCGGCTGAGCCACCCCAACATCGTCCGCACCCGCGACCTGGTGGTCGAGGGCGAGCTGCTCGCCCTGGTGATGGACCTGATCGACGGCCCCGACCTGTACCGCTACCTGCGCGAGTCCGGTCCGCTGTCGCCGATCGCCGGCTCGCTGCTGATGGCGCAGATCGCCGACGCGCTGGCCGCCAGCCACGCCGACGGCATCGTGCACCGCGACCTCAAGCCCGCCAACGTGCTGCTGGCCACCCTGGCCGTGGACGGCGGCGAGCAGATGTACCCGATGCTCACCGACTTCGGCATCGCCCGGCTCGCCGACTCCCCGGGCATCACCCGCACCCACGAGTTCGTCGGCACCCCCGCGTACGTCGCCCCGGAGTCCGCCGACGGCCGCCCGCAGACCGCCGCGGTGGACGTCTACGGCGCCGGCATCATGCTGTACGAACTGGTCACCGGCCGCCCGCCGTTCCAGGGCGACAACCCGATGGCCGTCCTGCAGGCCCACCTCGCGCAGGAGCCGCAGCGCCCGCGCACCATGCCCGAGCCGCTGTGGACGGTGGTCGAACGCTGCCTGCGCAAGGACCCGGCCCAGCGCCCCACCGCCGTCTCGCTGGCCGAGGCGCTGCGGGTGGTGGCGGCCGGCATCGGCGTGCACTCCGCCCCCGCCGCCGTGGACGCCGCGCTGGCGGTCGGCGCGCTGCTGCTGCCCGACCCGGCGCTCGCCCCGGCCGCGCCCGCCGGCGGCAACGGCTACGACCCGGCGGCCGCCACCCAGGTCATGGCGCACCGGCCGGCCGTCCCCGGGGCCGAGGACCGCACCCAGCTGATGAGCCCGCCGCCCGGCCCGGCCGCCGACCGCACCCGGGTGATGCCGTCCATGCCGCCGGCCGCGCCGCAGCCGCCGCAGCCGGACGGCCCGCACCCCTGGCAGACCCAGCTGCAGGCCGCCCGGGACCGCAACGAGCAGACCCGGATCGGCTACTTCGAGCCCGAGGAGCTCGCCGAGCCGCAGGTCGCGCCCCGCCCGTACCAGGCCGGCCAGTACCCGCCGCCCGGGCAGCGCCCCCCGGTCGCCCCGCCGCCGTACCAGGGGCAGCACCCGCACCCGCAGCAGCAGCCGCCGCAGCCCGGCGGCGGCCGGTACGCCGCGCCGCAGGGCCCGTACCAGCCGCAGCAGGGCCGGCACCCGCAGCAGGGCGGCCACCCGCAGGGCCGGGACGGCCGCCCGCCGGTCGCGCCGCCGCCGTACCAGGCGCAGCCGCAGCAGCCCGGCCCGCCGCCCGGCTACGACGGCCGCCCGCAGGGCCACGGGGCGCCGCAGCGCCGGGCCGAGCCGGCCCCGCCGCGCCGCCAGGAGCCGCCGTACCGGGAGCCGGAGCCGCCCCGGGAGCGGGGCCGCGAGCCGCGCGGGCGCAGCCGCAACCGGATGTGGATCCCCGGCCTGGGCTGCGCCAAGGGCTGCCTGGTGGTGCTGGTGGTGCTGGCGCTCGGCTGCCTGGCGCTGTGGAACTTCACGCCGCTGCCGCACTACTGGGACAACGTGGTGGGCTGGTTCAACACCGCGACGGACTGGATCAGCAGCCACACCGGCAACTCGAATTGACGCTTTGTCGACAATCCAACGAAATTCCCCCGGATCGGAACCGCCCCGGGGGCCCTCCGCGGCCCCCGGAGGCCTCCCGGGCGCGTAGGTTGTTCGTCGAGCACCGACCTCACGAGCCCACGGAGCAGCATTGGCACGCAAGATCGGCAGCCGGTACACGGTCCACCAGGTGATCGGCCGCGGCTCGGCCGGCACCGTGTGGCTCGGCGAGGGCCCGGACGGGCCGGTGGCGGTGAAGCTGCTGCGCGAGGACCTCGCCGCCGACCAGGTCCTGGTCGGCCGCTTCGTCCAGGAACGCACCGCCCTGACCTGCCTGGACCACCCCCGGGTGGTCGGGGTGCACGACATGGTGGTGGACGGCAGCGACCTCGCCCTGGTGATGGACCTGGTCCAGGGCACCGACCTGCGCACCCGGCTGGAGCGCGACGGCGTGCTCGCCCCGCTGGTCGCCGCCTCGGTGATCGCCGACGTCGCCGACGGCCTGGCCGCCGCGCACGCCGCCGGCATCGTGCACCGCGACGTCAAGCCGGAGAACGTGCTGCTCGACCTCGCCGCCCCGCCCGGCCCCGGCGGCGCCCCGCGCGCCAAGCTCACCGACTTCGGCATCGCCCGCCTGGTCGACGCCCCCCGCCGCACCCGGGCCACCCGGATCATCGGCACCCCCGACTACCTCGCCCCCGAGATCATCGAGGGCCTGGAGCCGCGCGCCGCCGTCGACATCTACGCCCTCGCCACCGTGCTGTACGAGCTGCTCACCGGAGCCACCCCGTTCGGCGGCGGCCACACCGGCGCGGTGCTGCGCCGGCACGTCACCGAGAACGTCCCGCCGGTCGAGGGCATGCCGGACGGCCTGTGGCGGATCATCTCCGAATGCCTGGCCAAGGCCCCCGCCTCCCGGCTGCGCGCCGCCGAACTGGCCTCCCGGCTGCGCGAGTTGCTGCCCGAACTGGCGGGCTTCGGCCCGCTCGCGGTGCCCGCCCAGCGGACCGCCACCGAGGACGTGCCCACCCCCGGCGAGGCCGTCTACGCGGAGGCGGACGCCGGCCGCGGCACCCACCGCCGCCGCCGCGGCCCCGCCGTCCCGCTGGTGCCCGGGCCGACCCCCGACTCCACCCGCGACACCCACACCAGCCTGCGCCGCCCGTCCGCCGGGGAGCTCGCCTCCTACGCGGAGGAGTCCCGGGCCCAGCGCACCCAGCCCGCGCCCTCGACCCACCGGCGCACCCGGGCCCAGCTGATCCGCCGGCGCCGCACGCTGGCCGTGCTGATCGCGGTGATCCTGCTGCTCGCGGGGGCCGCGGCCGCCTGGACGGCGTTCGCCGCGGAGCCCCCCGCGCACGCCGCCGGGGCGGTGTCGGGCACCTGGCACCCCCGGTTGTAGCCGAGCCCCCCCGCCGAACCATTACCCTTGTGGCGTGGCAGCCGTCGATCCTTCCGAAGAGCTCAAGAACCTCGACTCGACCATGGCGTCGATCGAGGCAGTCCTCGACCTGGACAAGATCCGGGCCGACATCGCGACCCTGGAGGAGGAGGCAGCCGCCCCCACCCTGTGGGACGACGTCGCGAACGCGCAGAAGGTCACCAGCCGGCTCTCCTTCCTCCAGGGCGAGCTGCGCAAGGTGGAGAACCTGCGCGGCCGGGTCGAAGACCTGGGCGTCCTGTTCGAGCTCGCCGAGGCCGAGGACGACGCGGACACCCGCGTCGAGGCCGAGAACGAGCTGGAGGCCGTCAAGAAGGCGGTCGAGGAGCTGGAGGTCCGCACGCTCCTCTCCGGCGAGTACGACGCCCGTGAGGCCCTGGTCAACATCCGTGCCGAGGCGGGCGGCGTGGACGCCGCCGACTTCGCCGAGCAGCTGATGCGCATGTACCTGCGCTGGGCCGAGCGGCACGGCTACCCGACCGAGGTCTACGACACCTCGTACGCCGAAGAGGCCGGCATCAAGTCCGCGACCTTCACCGTCAAGGCCCCCTACGCCTACGGCACCCTCTCCGTCGAACAGGGCACCCACCGCCTGGTGCGCATCTCCCCGTTCGACAACCAGGGCCGCCGCCAGACCTCCTTCGCCGGCGTCGAGGTGCTCCCCGTCGTCGAGCAGGCCGACCACGTCGACATCGACGAGAACGACCTGCGCATCGACGTGTACCGCGCCTCCGGCCCCGGCGGCCAGGGCGTCAACACCACCGACTCCGCGGTCCGCATCACCCACCTCCCGACCGGCGTGGTGGTCTCCTGCCAGAACGAGCGCTCGCAGATCCAGAACAAGGCCTCGGCGATGAACGTCCTCCAGGCCAAGCTGCTGGAGCGGCGCCGCCAGGAGGAGCGCGCCGCGATGGACGCGCTCAAGGACAGCGGCAGCTCCTGGGGCAACCAGATGCGCTCGTACGTCCTGCACCCGTACCAGATGGTCAAGGACCTGCGCACCGAGCACGAGGTGGGCAACCCGCAGTCCGTGCTGGACGGCGACATCGACGGCTTCATTGAAGCCGGTATCCGGTGGCGCAAGCAGCGGGAGAGCTGAGTCTCCACGGCATGAGGAAGGGCCCCACCGCTCCGAGCGGTGGGGCCCTTCCTGTGTGGGTTCGGGGGTCAGCGCGCCAGCAGTGCCAGTGCCAGCACGGCGGCGCACAGGACGGCGAGCAGTATCGCGGGGTTGAGCGCGGCGAACGGCCCGTGCTGCTCCTGCTGGAGCCGGGCGCGGTTGGCGCGACACACCGGGCAGCGTCCGTCGATGACGCGGCCGTTGCAGTTGGCGCACACCAGTTGGTCGCAGGTCATGCGTGTCCTCCTTGCTGCATAGCCAACGTGCCGGAGGCGGCTTCGGTTCCGACTCTCCTACCACTCTGCCAGGTTCCGGACACCTGGGCCCCCGGAGGACAAGGGTTGCCGATCTGTGACGTAGCTCGCAATTTCGGTCGGCAACCGGAACGGCAGCTGACGGAATCCCGTTGGGTAGCCGCCCGGTTACTGCGGGTGTGTGTGGACGTCGCGTAAGGTCACTGCCTCCGATCCACCTAGGATGGCCCCCGTGATGCAGCCGTGATCAGATTCGACAACGTCTCCAAGACCTATCCCAAGCAGAACCGTCCGGCCCTGGACAACGTCTCGCTGGAGATCGAGAAGGGCGAGTTCGTCTTCCTGGTCGGCTCGTCCGGTTCGGGCAAGTCGACGTTCCTGCGCCTGTGCCTGCGCGAGGAGCGCCCGTCCACCGGCGCGGTGCACGTGCTCGGCAAGGACCTGGGCAAGCTCTCCAACTGGAAGGTGCCGCACATGCGGCGCCAACTGGGCACCGTGTTCCAGGACTTCCGCCTGCTGCCGAACAAGACCGTGGGCCAGAACGTGGCGTTCGCCCTGGAGGTCATCGGCAAGCCGAAGAGCGCCATCAACAAGGTGGTGCCCGAGGTGCTCGACCTGGTCGGCCTCGGCGGCAAGGAGGAGCGGATGCCCGGCGAGCTGTCGGGCGGTGAGCAGCAGCGCGTGGCGATCGCCCGCGCGTTCGTGAACCGGCCGATGCTGCTGATCGCCGACGAGCCCACCGGCAACCTCGACCCGCAGAACTCGGTCGGCATCATGAAGCTGCTGGACCGGATCAACCGGACCGGCACCACGGTGCTGATGGCCACCCACGACCAGGCGATCGTCGACCAGATGCGCAAGCGCGTCATCGAACTCGACAAGGGCATTCTGGTCCGCGACCAGGCCCGCGGCGTCTACGGCTACCAGAGCTAGAAGAGAGAAGCATGCGCGCCCAGTTCGTTCTGTCGGAGATCGGTGTCGGTCTCCGCCGCAACCTGACCATGACGATCGCCGTCGTGGTCAGTGTCGCGCTGTCGCTCGCCCTCGCCGGTGCCTCGTTGCTGGTTCGCGACCAGGTCAACTCCATGAAGGACTACTGGTACGACAAGGTCGAGGTCAGCATCTACTTCTGCGCGAAGTCGGATCACAACGCGCCCCAGTGCCCGACCGGAGCGGCCACCGACGACCAGATCCAGCAGGTGAAGGCCGAGCTGGACAAGACGCCGCTGGTGCAGAGCGCCACCTTCGAGTCCTCCCAGGAGGCGTTCCAGCACTTCAAGGAGTCCAACCCGGACAACCCGCTGCTGGCGGCGGTCGGGGCGGACGCGCTGCCGCAGTCCTGGCGGATCAAGCTGACCGACCCGACCAAGTACGACGTGATCCAGAGCCAGTTCGCGGGCAAGCCCGGCGTCAAGTCGGTCGAGGACCAGCGCAAGATCCTGGAGAACCTGTTCGGCCTGCTGCGCGGCCTGCAGACCGCCGCCTTCGTGATCATGGCGCTGATGCTCTGCGTCGCGCTGCTGCTGATCGTCAACACCGTCCGGGTGTCGGCGTTCAGCCGCCGCCGGGAGACCGGCATCATGCGGCTGGTCGGCGCGTCCAACTTCTACGTGCAGATGCCGTTCATCGCGGAGGCCGCGTTCTCCGCGCTGCTCGGTGCGACGCTGGCCTCGGGCCTGCTGCTGGGCGGGCACTTCTTCATCCAGGGGTGGCTGGCGAAGAAGGTGCTGTTCATCCACTTCATCGGCCTGTCCTCGGTGTTGGCGGTCATCCCGCTGCTGGTGGTGGTCGGCATGGCGATGGCCGGCATCGCGGCGTTCTTCACGCTCCGCAAGTACCTGAAGGTCTGACGGACCGTCGGCACGGCCCGCCGGTGGCCCTACACTCGCTGCCATGCCGACCGCTCCGCGAGTACGCCAGGGGATGACCCTCGGCCTGGTGTTCGGCGCCGTGCTGTTCGCCGGAGCCGCTTCCGGGGCCTGGGGCGAACCGATCGGTTCGCCCCGGGCCCCGTTGTCGTCCGACGGGGTCCGCGGCACCGACCTGTCCGGCGCCGACCTGAGCCCGCAGGAGGCCCGGGGGCTGGTCGGGGCCAGCGGCGACCGGTGGGCCGCCTACCTGAGCCCGCAGCAGTACCGGGACTTCACCGGCGGCCGCTACCCGGGCGTCGGACTGTCCGTGCAGCGCGCCGCCGACGGCCCGACCGAGGTGGCCGAGGTGCTGCCCGGCTCGCCCGCCGCCCTGGCCGGCGTCGTCCCCGGCGACCGGCTGGTCAGCGTGGACGGCGTCCCGGCCGACCGGCTGCCGGTCACCGAGGTGGTGTCCCGGCTGCGCGGCGGCCCGGCCGGCAGCGCGGTCGCGCTCGGCGTGCGGGGCGGCGACGGGCCGGTGCGCGAACTGCGCCTCACCCGGGCCGAGCTGGCCGCCCGGGAGGTGGAGACCGACCGTCCCAGCCCCGGGGTGGCGCGGATCACCGTGCACGCCTTCACCGAGGGCGTGGCCGGCCAGGTGCGGGCCGCCGCGGCCGGCGCCCGCGGCGTGGTGCTGGACCTGCGCGGCAACTCCGGCGGACTGGTCGAGGAGGCCGTCGGGGTCGCCTCCGCGTTCCTCGACGGCGGCCCGGTGGCCAGCTACCAGGAGCACGGCGAACGCCGCGAACTGACCGCCGCCCCGGGCGGCGACACCTCCGTCCCGCTGGTGGTGCTGGTCGACGGCGGCACCATGAGCGCCGCCGAACTCCTGGCCGGCGCCCTTCAGGACCGCTCCCGGGCCGTCCTGGTCGGCGAGCGCACCTTCGGCAAGGGCACCGTCCAGCAGCCCAGCAGGCTCGCCGACGGCTCCGTCCTCGAACTCACCGTCGGCCGCTACCAGACCCCGGCCGGCCGTTCCCCCGACGGCACCGGCGTCCAGCCCGACGTTCCCGCCCCCGGGGGCGACGACGGCGGCGCCGACGCCCTCGCGCTGCGGGTGCTGGACGGGATCGGCCCCGCCGGGGCGCCCGCCGCGCCGTAAAGGGGCTGCCGAGGCCGCCCCCGAGGTGCGAGAATGGCCGGGCTATGGCAAAGGAAACGGGCAAGAAGCTGGTCGCGCAGAACAAGAAGGCGCGGCACGAGTACACCATCCTCGACACCTACGAGTGCGGCATGGTGCTCACCGGAACCGAGGTCAAGTCGCTCCGCGAGGGCCGGGCCAACCTGGTCGACGGCTACGCGTACATCCAGGGCGGCGAGGCCTGGATCGACAACGTGTTCATCCCCGAGTACACCCAGGGCACCTGGACGAACCACTCGGCCCGCCGCAAGCGCAAGCTCCTGCTGCACAAGATGGAGATCCGCAAGCTGGAGTCCAAGGCCAAGGAGACCGGCCACACCCTGGTCCCGCTGTCCCTGTACTTCAAGGACGGCCGCGCCAAGCTGGAGATCGCCCTCGCGGTCGGCAAGAAGCTCTACGACAAGCGGCAGACCCTGCGCGAGCGCCAGGACCGCCGCGAGTCCGACCGCGCCGTGGCCGCCGCCCGCCGCCGGCAGGGCTGAGCCCCCGGCTGACTGCGCGTCAGCGGTGGGCACCTCCCGGTTGTACGCGGACAGTTGGCGCTTGCGTACGATCTGCGGGTGGAGATCTCACTGCTGAGCGGTTGGCTGCCCTGGACGCTGCGAATCCTGGCGCTGGTGGCGGTCGCGGGGGCACTGTTCCGGGTCAGTCCGTTCTGGCTGCGCCGCAGACTTCCCTGGGTGGCCGGCGGCGCCGTCGGGCTGACCGCGCTGATCGCGCTGGCGGTCGCGCTGTTCGGGGGCATCGACGACCCGCTGCCGTTCGGCCTGTGGTTCTGGCTGTGCTGCGCCCTGCTGGGGCTCGGCGGCCTGGCGGCCGGCATCCGCAACTCGGACTGGTGGAACCTGGTCTCGGTGCCGATCGCGGCCGGGCTGTCGCTGCTGTGCGCCGCCAACTCGCTGAACATCTCCACCGGTTACTACCCGAGCGTGGACGCCGCGATCGGCGACCTGTCGGGCGCCCCGGTGCCGCAGCAGATCAACCTCGAAGAGGCCCTCACCACCGTCGGCAAGGCCGCGTCCGGCCGGGTCGTCGCGGTCGAGATCCCCGCCGAGCCGAGCGGCTTCAAGCACCGCCGCGAACTGGTCTACCTGCCGCCGGCCTGGTTCCGCACCAAGGTGCGGCCCAAGCTCCCGGTGGTCGAGATGATCGCCGGCCAGTTCTCCGCCCCCGACAACTGGATACGGGCCGGCGACGCGATCAAGACCGCCGACGCGTACGCCGCCGAGCACAACGGCTACGCCCCGATCCTGGTGATGGTCGACGCCACCGGAAACTTCAAGTCCGACACCGAGTGCGTCAACGGCAAGGCCGGCCGGGCCGAGGACCACCTGGTCAAGGACGTCCCGCCGTACATCGAGAAGACCTTCGGCACCGCGAGCGGCCCGGACTCCTGGGCGGTGGTCGGCTGGTCGATGGGCGGCACCTGCGCCGTCGACCTGGCGGTCCTCCACCCCGACGTGTTCGGCCACTTCGTGGACATCTCCGGCGACCTCGGCCCGAACACCGGCACCAAGCAGGAGACCATCGACGACCTGTACGGCGGCGACGAGGCCGCCTGGGAGGCGCACGACCCGCTGACCGTGCTGGCCAAGGCCAAGAAGGGCACCTACCAGAACTCCAGCGGCTACTTCCTCAACGGCGACCAGGAGCCCAAGCACATCAGCGCCGCCAAGGAGCTCGACAAGGCCGCCAAGGCCGCCGGGATGACCACCAAGGAGGAGGTCCACCCGGGCAAGCACGACTTCCAGTTCGGCACCTTCGCCTTCAAGCTGGCGCTGCCCTGGCTGGCCCAGGAGACCGGCCTGCCGGGCGCCGGCGGCTGACGTCCGTTAATGCGCTGGACCCTTGACGGGCCGCCCGAGTACTATGGCAGCGCACCACCCGGAGGGCCTGTGCCCGCCGGTGCTGTTTGTCAAATCAACATGGGGATGATCGGTTTCGACAGTGGCTGTCGAAACAGGAGAAGCGAGCCGAGGAACGCGGCAATGATCTCGTTAACCATCTGTCGCAAAAAAATAATCGCCAACTCTAAGCGCGATTCCCAGCAGTTCGCTCTCGCTGCCTGATCAGCGAAAGTGAATGGGTGTCAGCCCGGGGCGTTCCCGACCCGGATCCTGGCATAATCTAGGGAACTCAACCTTCCACCCCGGCCGCGGGGGTGGCGGGGAAATCAAACAGTGGCTGGGCCTGTTGGCGGCTTGTCCGCGTGACCGCCAGGGCCGAGAAAATCACAGCGGACTGCGCTCGGAGAAGTCCTGAATCCTCTCCACTGGACCCGGGTTCGATTCCCGGCATCTCCACCACCCCATGTGCATCGCAGAGCCGTCCTCCGTCCGGAGGGCGGCTCTCGTGCGTTCGGGGGCCGTCCGGTGCGGGGGGTGCTCGTCGGCGGAACAGTTCATCCCGTAAGATCGTCCGTCCGCCTTTTTCTCCGCACCTCTGGGGGCTCCTTGGGCGCGCACGGCTCTGCCGAGCACCACACCGACACTGTCCGCGACCGCGAGATCGCGGGGGAGCAGCAGCATCTCGACACCGTCTACCAACGGCTGGAGGAGAAGCTCGCCGAGGCGGAGTACATCCTGGAGGACGCCGCGAAGCGCGTGCAGGTGGGCACACCCGGCGCGCTCGCCGAGCGTGACGCCCAGGTGTACCGCGCGGGCGCGCACCTGCAGCGGCTGAACAACGAGTTCGAGGACTTCCTGTTCGGGCGCATCGACCTCCAGCAGGCCGACGCCCCCGAAGAGCACGGGATTCCCTCCCAGACACCGATGGACCCGGCCGACCCGGCGGTCGCCGAGAGCCTGCACATCGGCCGGCTCGGCGTGCTCGACGCCGAGTTCGGCCCGCTGGTGATCGACTGGCGGGCCCCGGCGGCCGCCCCGTTCTACCGGGCCACGCCGCTGGAGCCGGGCCGGGTGATCCGCCGCCGGGTGATCCGCTCCAAGGGCCGCAAGGTCATCGGCGTCGAGGACGACCTGCTGCGCCCCGACCTGACCCCGACCCTGGACGGCGAGGAACTCGCCGTGGTCGGCGACGGCGCGCTGATGGCCACCCTGGGCCGGGCCCGCGGCCACACGATGCGCGACATCGTCTCCTCCATCCAGAAGGAGCAGGACGAGGTGATCCGGGCCGCCGCGGCTGGCGCCACCCTGGTCACCGGCGGCCCGGGCACCGGCAAGACCGCCGTCGCCCTGCACCGCGCCGCGTTCCTGCTCTACCAGGACCGCCGCCGCTACGCCGGCGGCATCCTGGTGGTCAGCCCGACCCCGCTGCTGGTCTCCTACACCGAGGGCGTGCTGCCCTCGCTCGGCGAGGAGGGCCAGGTGGCGATCCGCGCCGTCGGCTCCTTGGTCGACGGCATCGAGGCCACCCGCTACGACAGCCCCGAGGTGGCCCGGATCAAGGGCTCCTCGCGGATGGTGCAGCTGCTGCGCCGCGCCGCCCGCGCCGCCCTGGAGCTGGGCGCGCCGACCGAGCTCAAGGTGTTCGCCCGCGGCCAGGCGCTGCGGCTGGACGCCGGCCGGCTGAAGACCGTCCGCGGCAACGTGGTCGGCGGCGGCGGCACCCCGCTCAACCTGCTGCGCCCGCGCGCCCGCCGGCTGCTGCTGGACGCGCTCTGGTCGGAGGCCGTCCGCGACCTGCCGAAGCCCACGAGCCACGCCGAGCGCGAGCAGCGCCAGGAGGAGCGCGAGTCCTTCGACGAGTACGTCTCCGACGAGGCCGCGTTCCTGGACTTCCTGGACGCCTGGTGGCCCGCCGTCACCCCGCGCCGGGTGCTGGCCACGCTGCGCCAGCACCGGCACACCAACCGGATCGCCCGCCGCGCCGTCACCCCGGACGAGGCCCGCCTGCTGGCCGCGTCCTGGCGGCACCTGGACGACCGGGGCGCCGGCGAGCTGTCCGCGCACGACGTGGCGCTGGTCGACGAGCTGCAGCTGCTGCTCGGCGAGCCGGCCCGCCCGAAGGTCCGCGAGGTCGACGCGGTCGACCTGCTGACCGGGCTGGAGGAGGTCACCACGTACGGCGAGCGCGCCTGGGGCCGCCGCGAGCGGGAACGGGTGCCCGAGGAGCGCCGCGAGTACGCGCACGTGATCGTCGACGAGGCGCAGGACCTCACACCGATGCAGTGGCGGATGATCGGCCGCCGCTCCCGGATGGCGACCTGGACCATCGTCGGCGACCCGGCGCAGTCCTCCTGGCCGTTCCCGCAGGAGGCGCAGGCGGCGATGGACGAGGTGCTGGCGGGCAAGCCGCGCCGCCGGCACACGCTGACCGTGAACTACCGCAACCCGGCGGAGATCGCCGAGGTGGCGGCGAAGGTGCTGGCGCTGGCCGCGCCGGGCACCCCGTCGCCGAGCGCGGTCCGGGCGACCGGCGTGCGGCCGCGGTTCGCGGCGGTCCGGGAGACCGACGCGGAGTCCTTCGGCCGGGCCGCCAGGGCCGAGCTGGAGCGGCTGCTGGGCGAGGTGGACGGCACCGTCGCGGTCGTCGTCCCGATGGACCGCCGGGCGGAGGCCGCGTCCTGGGCCGAGGGCCTGGGCGAGCGGGTGGTGGCGCTGGGCAGCCTGGAGGCGAAGGGCCTGGAGTACGACGCCACCGTGGTCGCCGACCCGACCGGCATCGCGGGCGAGTCGGAGGCGGGCCTGCGGGTGCTGTACGTGGCGCTGACCCGCGCCACCCAGCGCCTGACGGTGCTGTCCGGCCCGGACGACCTGCCGGACGCCGCCGGCGTCCCCGCCCTGCTGAAGTAGCGCGAAAGGCCCCCCACCCGCAGGTGGGGGGCCTTTCCCGAAGTAGTACACCGACCCGCCATGCTCGCCTCGCGGCAAGTGGTCCCTCGAAGGGACGAAGGTTGGGCCCGGGGGCTTGGATCGAGCCGGTGCCGTTCCAATGTAACGCATCCGGGCCCACGGGCAAGGAGGCCGCCGACCGGGGGCGGGCGGGTTTGTCGGATCCGCACACTCAATGAACGTTATTTCTGGCAAGCCCTCGGTAGGTGCGACGATCGAGACCTAGCATGCTGCGCGATTTGCCGGGCCGGTCACGGCCCGCTGATTCTAGGAAGAAGGACGTCGATGGCGACGGTGCCCAGTGTCTCGAACTCGATCACGGTCCGGTTGGAGGTGCCGGCCACCGGCAACGCGGTGAGCTCCATCACCACCGCCGTGGAGTCCTCCGGCGGCTCGGTCACCGGCCTCGACGTCACCGCCTCCGGCCTGGAGGCGCTGCGCATCGACGTCACCGTGGCGGCGTCCTCGGTGGTGCACGGCGAGGAGATCGTGGAGAAGCTCCGGGCGATCGACGGCGTCACCATCGGCAAGGTCTCCGACCGCACCTTCCTGATGCACCTCGGCGGCAAGATCGAGATGTCCTCGAAGCTGCCGATCCGCAACCGCGACGACCTCAGCATGATCTACACCCCGGGCGTGGCCCGGGTCTGCATGGCGATCGCGGAGAACCCCGAGGACGCCCGCCGGCTGACCATCAAGCGCAACTCGGTCGCGGTGGTCACCGACGGCTCGGCGGTGCTGGGCCTGGGCAACATCGGCCCGAAGGCCGCGCTGCCGGTGATGGAGGGCAAGGCGGCGCTGTTCAAGCGCTTCGCGGGCATCGACGCGTGGCCGCTGTGCCTGGACACCCAGGACGCCGACGAGATCGTGGCGATCGTCAAGGCCATCGCCCCGGGCTTCGCCGGCATCAACCTGGAGGACATCTCCGCGCCGCGCTGCTTCGAGATCGAGGCCCGGCTGCGCGAGGCGCTGGACATCCCGGTGTTCCACGACGACCAGCACGGCACCGCGATCGTGGTGCTGGCCGCGCTGACCAACGCGCTCAAGGTGGTCGGCAAGGAGATCGGCGAGATCCGCGTGGTGATGAGCGGCGCGGGCGCCGCCGGCACCGCGATCCTCAAGCTGCTGATGGCCGCCGGCGTCGCGCACGCCACCGTGGCGGACGTCCAGGGCGTGGTCCACCTGGGCCGCGAGGACCTGAACGAGAACCTGCGCTGGATCGCCGAGAACACCAACCGCTCCGGCCGCACCGGCACCCTCAAGGAGGCGGTGACCGACGCCGACGTGTTCATCGGCGTCTCCGCCCCGAACGTGCTGGACGGCGACGACCTGGCCACCATGGCCGAGGACGCCATCGTCTTCGCGCTGGCCAACCCCGACCCGGAGGTCGACCCGGCGGTGGCCCGGCAGACCGCCGCGGTGGTCGCCACCGGCCGCAGCGACTTCCCCAACCAGATCAACAACGTGCTGGTCTTCCCCGGCGTCTTCCGCGGCCTGCTGGACGCCCAGTCCAGCAGCGTCGACACCGAGATGATGCTGGCCGCCGCCCGGGCGCTGGCCACCACCGTGGCCGACGACGAGCTGAACCCGAACTACATCATCCCCAGCGTCTTCCACCCGGGCGTCGCCAAGACCGTCGCCGCGGCCGTCCGGGACGCCGCAGCGGCGGCCCGCGGGGACGCGGAGACGGCCCCCGTGAGGCCCACCTCGGGCATCGTCGGGACGCTCGACACCGCCGCGTTCCCGGCCGTTCAGCTCTGAGCCGGTGAGCGCCCGGCGCGTTCGCCGCGGGCGGATTGCGGCGAACGTGCCGGATCCCTTGCGACACAAGGGAAAGGGGCGTGTTTGGGCTTGTCGGTGCCAGGGCGTACGGTAGCCCTGCGACGGGGCGGCGTGTCCGACAAGTACGGAACGTCCCCGGTTGTGCCACGGCGTGTCGTCCCGGCCGCCGCCCACCCCGGCCACCCCGGAGCCGACGGAGCGTCACACCTCTGTCCGGTGGGCGCTGTTCGGGTCAACCACGCCGGTGCCCGATTGGCTTTCTCAGTGCCGGTCGGGGCAGGATTCGTACCCAGGCGGGCAGTTTGCGGCGCTTCGCGGTGCGAGCCCGGCCCCTGACCACCCCTCGCCTGAACGAGCACCGTTCGCGGACCGGCCATGCCTCCGCGCACGGCAGAGCAACAGACCACAGGAGTACACATGAACCGCAGTGAGCTGGTGGCCGCGCTGGCCGAGCGCGCCGAGGTGACCCGCAAGGACGCCGACGCCGTGCTGGCCGGCTTCGCCGAGATCGTCGGCGAGGTCGTCGCCAAGGGCGACGAGAAGGTCACCATCCCCGGTTTCCTGACCTTCGAGCGGACCCTGCGCGCCGCCCGCACTGCCCGCAACCCGCAGACCGGCGAGCCGATCCAGATCGCCGAGGGCTACAGCGTCAAGGTGAGCGCCGGCTCGAAGCTGAAGGAAGCCGCGAAGGGCAAGTGACCCTCCGCTGAACGCGCCGGTGGCCGGCCTCCCCTCGGGGAGGCCGGCCACCGGCGTTGTACGGCCCGCGTCAGGCGGTCAGCTCGACCCCGGCCGGGTCGACCTCCGACGGCAGCTCGATGTGCGCGCCCAGGTCGCGCAGCTTGTCCATGAAGTTCTCGTAGCCGCGGTTGATCAGGTCGATGCCGTGCACCGTGGAGGTGCCCTCGGCGGCCAGCGCCGCGATCAGGTACGAGAAGCCGCCGCGCAGGTCGGGGATGACCAGCTCGCCGCCCATCAGCTTGGACGGGCCGGAGACCACCGCGGAGTGGTTGAAGTTGCGCGCCCCGAACCGGCACGGGGTGCCGCCCAGGCACTCGCGGTACAGCTGGATGTGCGCGCCCATCTGGTTCAGCGCGCCGGTGAAGCCCAGGCGCGACTCGTACACCGTCTCGTGCACGATCGACAGGCCAGTGGCCTGGGTCAGCGCCACCACCAGCGGCTGCTGCCAGTCGGTCTGGAAGCCCGGGTGGACGTCGGTCTCCAGGGCGATCGCCTTGAGCTCGCCGCCCGGGTGCCAGAAGCGGATGCCCGCGTCGTCGATCTCGTAGGCGCCGCCGACCTTCCGGAAGGTGTTCAGGAAGGTCATCATCGGGATCTGCTCGGCGCCCCGGACGTAGATGTCGCCCTTGGTGGCCAGCGCCGCGCAGGCCCAGGACGCGGCCTCCAGGCGGTCCGGCAGCGCCCGGTGGGTGTAGCCGTCCAGCTCGTCCACGCCGGTGATCAGGATGGTGCGGTCGGTGCCCAGCGAGATGATCGCGCCCATCTTCTGCAGCACGCAGATCAGGTCGACGATCTCCGGCTCGATCGCGGCGTTGCGCAGCTCGGTGACGCCCTCCGCGAGCACCGCCGTCAGCAGCACCTGCTCGGTGGCACCGACCGACGGGTACGGCAGCTCGATCTTGGTGCCGCGCAGCCGCTGGGTGGCGACCAAGTAGGTGCCCTGCGGGTGCTTCTCGATGGTGGCGCCGAACTGGCGCAGCACCTCGAAGTGGAAGTCGACGGGCCGGCCGCCGATGTCGCAGCCGCCCAGGCCCGGGATGAAGGCGTGGCCGAGGCGGTGCAGCAGCGGGCCGCAGAACAGGATCGGGATGCGCGAGGAGCCCGCGTGCGCGTCGATGTCCGCCACGTTGGCGCTCTCGACGTGCGACGGGTCGAGGATCAGCTCGCCCTCCTCGTCGCCGGTGCGGACAGTGACCCCGTGCAGCTGCAGCAGGCCGCGGACGACCTTGACGTCCCGGATGTCCGGAACGCTGCGCAGTCTGCTGGGGCCCTGGCCGAGCAGTGCGGCGACCATGGCCTTGGGGACCAGGTTCTTGGCGCCGCGGATCTGGATCTCGCCCTCAAGCGGGTTTCCGCCGTGGACCAGCAGGACGTCGTCGGTCATCGTTCTCGCAATCCGGGTGCGCAGGGGAGGTTTCTGGCTGCGGAGCTGAGGGAACGGCCCTTCGCCACCTCATAGATGGTAGAGGGTGGGCGATTGGTTCCTGTGTGCCCCATTGGTGATCATGCTGTAAGGGGTGCCGCACGGCACCGCCATTGGGCCGGACGGGTGGCTCCGCAGCCGGCCCGCCGGGTGTCCGGCAGGGCCCGTCGGGAGGCATCATGGCAGGCATGGAAGCGGCCCCCTCGCTCACCGGCCGACTGCTCGTGGCGACGCCCGTGCTGACGGACCCGAACTTCGCCAGGTCGGTGGTCCTGCTGCTCGACCACGACGCCGAGGGCGCGCTCGGCGTGGTCCTCAACCGGCCCACCGTGGTGGACGTCGCCGCCGTGCTGGACGGCTGGGCCGCGCTGGCCGGCGATCCCGCCGTGGTGTTCCAGGGCGGGCCGGTGGCGCTCGACTCGGCGCTGGCGATCGCCGTGGTGCCCGGCGAGGAGACCCACCCCGCGCCGCTCGGCTGGCGGCGGGTGCACGGCGCGATCGGCCTGGTCGACCTGGAGGCCCCGCCGGAGGTGCTGGCCGGGGTGCTCGGCGGCATGCGGGTGTTCGCCGGCTACTCGGGCTGGTCGCCCGGCCAGCTGGAGCAGGAGATCGCCGAGGGCGCCTGGTACCCCGTCGAGTGCGAGGCCGGCGACGTCTCCTGCGGGCAGCCGGACCGGATGTGGCGTTCGGTGCTGCGCCGCCAGCGCGGCCCGCTGGCGATGCTCGCCACCTACCCGGACGACCCGACGCTGAACTGACCGGCGGGCTGCTCCCGGATGGTGGCCGCCTTCCGGGCGGCCCCCATAGACTTGGCACCCATGAGCACTCTTGAGCCCGAGCGCGGCCTCGGCACCGGCACCCTGGTCGAGCCCGTCCCGCAGACTTCGCACGGGGACGGCGACCACGAGCGCTTCGCCCACTACGTCCAGAAGGACAAGATCATGGAGAGCGCGCTCTCCGGGTCCCCCGTGGTGGCGCTGTGCGGCAAGGTCTGGGTGCCCGGCCGCGACCCGAAGAAGTACCCGGTCTGCCCGATGTGCAAGGAGATCTTCGACGGGCTGAACAACCCGGGCGGGGACGACAAGAAGGACTGACCCGCGACCGCGGGAACCGCCCCCGAGTGGTCTATGCCAATCGGGGTGAACCGGGGCAGGATGAGGCGCATGGACCTCATCCCTGCCCCGTCGCACGTCCACACGCCCGCCGACACCGCCCCGTTCGAGCTGCACGCCGGCACCCGGATCGCCGCCGCGCCCGGCACCGGGGGCGTGGCCCGCCGGCTGCGCGCCGAGCTGTCCGCCGCCACCGGCTTCGACCTGGACCCGGCCCCCGCCGGGCAGGACGGCGGCCTGGTGCTCGCGCTGGACGACGCCCTCGCCGCCGAGGAGTACCGGCTGAGCGCCGGCCCCGACGCGGTGCGGCTCACCGGCGGCAGCGCCGCGGGCCTGTCGCACGCCGCGCAGACCCTGCGCCAGCTGCTCGGCCCCGCCGCGTACCGCACCGCGCCGCTGCCCGGCGCGCGCTGGACGGTGCCCGCGGTCGAGATCCACGACGCGCCCCGGTTCGGCTGGCGCGGCGCGCTGCTCGACGTCTCCCGGCACTTCATGCCGAAGGCCGGCGTGCTGCGCTTCATCGACCAGCTGGCCGCGCACAAGCTGAACGTCTTCCACTTCCACCTGACCGACGACCAGGGCTGGCGGATCGAGGTCAAGCGCTACCCGAAGCTCACCGAGACCGCCTCCTGGCGGGAGCGGTCGATGGTCGGCTACCGGGCCGGCGGGCGGCGCGACGACCAGCCGCACGGCGGCTACTACACCCAGGACGACCTGCGCGAGATCGTCGCCTACGCCGCCGCCCGGCACATCACCGTCGTCCCCGAGGTCGACCTGCCCGGCCACAACCAGGCCGCCATCGCCGCCTACCCCGAGCTCGGCAACACCGACGTGGTCGACACCGCCGCGCTCGGCACCTGGACCGACTGGGGCGTCAGCGAGAACATCCTGAACGCCTCCGAGGCCACCCTGCGGTTCTACGAGAACGTGCTGGAGGAGGTGCTGGAGATCTTCCCCTCCACCTTCGTCCACCTCGGCGGCGACGAGTGCCCCAAGGACCAGTGGAAGGCCAGCCCCGCCGCGCAGGCCCGGATCGCCGAGCTCGGCCTCGCCGACGAGTTCCAGCTGCAGAGCCACGTCATCCGGCACTTCGACCGCTGGCTGGCCGAGCGCGGCCGCCGGCTGATCGGCTGGGACGAGATCCTGGAGGGCGGGCTCGCCCCCGGCGCCGCCGTCTCCTCCTGGCGCGGCTACGAGGGCGGCATCGCCGCCGCGCAGGCCGGGCACGACGTGGTGATGTGCCCCGAGCAGCACGTCTACCTCGACCACCGGCAGGCCGACGGCGAGGACGAGCCGATCCCGGTCGGCTGGGTGCGCTCGCTGGAGGACGTCTACCGCTTCGAGCCGGTGCCGCCGCAGCTCGACGAGGCCGCCGCCCGGCACGTCATCGGCACCCAGGCCAACATCTGGACCGAGTTCATGCTCGACGGCCGGGACGTCGACTACAAGGCCTTCCCGCGGCTGGCCGCGTTCGCCGAGGTCGCCTGGTCCGACCTGCCGCGCGACCCCGCCGCCCGCGACTGGGCCGGCTTCGAGGCCCGGATGGCCGGCCACTACCCGCGCCTGGACGCCCTCGGCGTCGAGTACCGCCGCCCCGAGGGCCCGCGCCCCTGGCAGCGCAAGCCCGGCATCGTCGGCCGGCCGCTGGAGGGCCGCCCCGGCGCCGGACCGGCCGTCGGCTAGGACGTACCGGAACTCCGGGCGCGGCCGCCACGTCAAGATCAGGTGGACAACCGATCGGCTGGACACCGGACCGGTCGCGTTCGTGAGCGTTCGCGCCCGGAGTTGTCCCGAGTTGTTCGGTCCTGTCCACGACCCCGGAAATGATCAGCGGTCTTTGTGTGCCAGAGTTGCCCAACCCGCACCGATCGCCCGTACCCTACGGGCGGCAGGCCGCACTGCAAATGGAGCACGGTGGGAACCTGGTGAACCGGACGATCATGATGCCGTCCTCGGTCGACGAGGCGGTCGAAGCGCTGGCCGCCACCCCAGGGGCGGTGCCGGTGGCGGGTGCCACCGACCTGATGGAGGCCGTCAACGGCGGGCGGCTGCGGCCCGCCGCCCTGATCGGACTCGGCCGGATCACCGAACTGCGCGGCTGGCGCTACGAGGACGGCGGCACCGCCGTCCTCGGCGCCGGCCTCACCCACGCCCGCATGGACCGCCCCGACTTCGCCGCGCTCATCCCGGCCCTCGCCGACGCCGCCCGCACCGCCGGCCCCCCGCAGGTGCGCAACGTCGGCACCCTCGGCGGCAACATCGCCACCGGAGCCCCCGGCGGCGACACCCTCCCGGTGCTCGCCGCCCTCGAAGCCACCGCCACCCTGGCCCGGCCCGGCGGCGTCCGCGACGTCCCGATCAGCCACCTGCTCACCGGACTCGACCCGCTGCGCCCCGGCGAACTGCTCACCTGGGTGCGGGTGCCGCTGCTGCACGCCCCGCAGGTGTTCCTCAAGTCCACCGGCCGCAGCGGACCGTCCCGCGCCGCCGCCTCCGTCGCGCTGGTCCTCGACCCCGCCCGCCGCGGCGTGCGCTGCGCCGTCGGCGCCGTCGCCCCCGTCCCGCTGCGGCCGCTGGAGGCCGAGAGCTGGGTGGCCGGCTGCATCGACTGGGACTCCCGCGGCGCCGACGGAGCCGTCCTGATCGACCCCGCCGCGCTCGCCGCGTTCGGCGAGTACGTGGCCGGCGCGTGCGTCCCCGAGGGCGTCGCCGCCGGCGAGGGGGCGGGCCCCGCGGGCGCCCGTCTGCGGCGTACCGTAGCCGTGCTGGCCCGCCGGGCGTTGGGAAGGGCGCTGAAGTGACCGACGAACTGCTGAACCACCCCGGGGCGCTCACCGGCGACGTGCGCCCCACCGCCTCGTACACGCTGCGCGTCAACGGCGTCGAACGGCCCGTCAGCGACGCCTGGATCGGCGAGAGCCTGCTGTACGTGCTGCGCGAACGCCTCGGCCTGGCCGGCGCCAAGGACGGCTGCGAGCAGGGCGAGTGCGGGGCCTGCTCGGTGCAGGTCGACGGACAGCTCGTCAACGGCTGCCTGGTGCCCGCCGCGCTCGCCGCCGACAGCGAGATCAACACCGTCGAGGGGCTGTCCGGCAACGGCGGCGCCAGCGACGTCCAGCAGGCGCTCGCCGACTCCGGCGCCGTCCAGTGCGGCTACTGCACGCCCGGCCTCGCCATGGCCGTCCACGACCTGCTGCAGCGCAACCACCGGCCCAGCGAGATCGAGGCCCGCCAGGCACTCTGCGGCAACCTGTGCCGCTGCACCGGCTACCGGGGCGCGCTGGCCGCCGTGCAGGCCGTCGCGGAGGCCCGCGAGGACGCGCTCGAAGCGGAACTCGACGCCGCCGAGCAGGCCGCGGCCACCGGCCCCGCCCCGGTTTCCGCCGAGTCGGCCCCGGCGGCGCAGCAGAGCACCGAGCAGTCCTTCGCCGACCTCGCGCTGGCGGGCGAGCTGCCGCTCTACGCCGACTCCGAACTCTGGCACGAGGCCGACCAGTTGATCCCCCAGCAGGCGCAGCCCGTCGACCCGGCCCCGCCCGCGGCCCCGCCCGTCGAACCGGCCTGGTCCGGCACCCCCGCGCACGGCACCGCCGCCCCCGTCGGCTGGGAGCCCACCCCCGCCCACGGCACCGCCGCCGACGCCGCGCTCTACGGCACCCCCGCGCACGGCACCCCGTACCTGCCCACCCCGCCGCACGGCACCGCGCACCAGGACCCGGGCGTCTACGAAGGCACCCCGCCGCAGGACACCGGCGGCTACGACGGCACCGTCTACGCCACCGACGGCTACGGACACCAGTACCCCGGCTACCAGGCCGCACCCGGCTACGACCCCGGCGTCGGCTACGACGCGGGCGCCGGCTACGACGGCACCCCCGCCCACGGCATCAGGCTCCCCGAGGACGAGAACGCATGACCTCCGCCACCGAGCTCCCGGCGGCCGCCCCCGCGGACGACGAGACCGGCTCCACCGGCCTCGGCAGCTCCCCGCTGCGCACCGACGCCCTCCCCAAGGCCCTCGGCATCTACCCGTACGCCGCCGACCTGTGGGCCGAAGGGCTGCTCTGGGGCGCCGTGCTGCGCTCCCCGCACCCGCACGCCCGGATCGTCTCGGTCGACACCTCCGCCGCGCTCGCCGTCCCCGGCGTGCACGCCGTGGTCACCGCCGCCGACCTGCCCGCCGGCCCCGACGGCGCCGCCGACGGCGCACCCGGCGGACCCGTCGTCGCCGACCGGCCGGTGCTCGCCTCCGGCGTGGTCCGCCACCACGGCGAACCCGTCGCCGCCGTCGCCGCCGACCACCCCGACACCGCCCGGCTCGCCGCCGCCGCGATCCTCGTCGAGTACGAGCTCCTGGAGCCCGTCACCGACCCCGAAGCCGCCTTCCACGCCCCGCCGCTGCACCCCGACGGCAACCTGCTGCGCCACCTGCCGCTGCGCACCGGCGACCCCGACGCCGTCGGCGAGGTCGTCGTCGAAGGCCTCTACCAGGTCGGCCGCCAGGACCCCGCCCCGATCGGCGCCGAAGCCGGCCTCGCCGTGCCCCGCCCCGACGGCGGCGTCGAACTGCACCTGTCCTCCACCGACCCGCACGGCGACCGCGACCGCACCGCCGCCTGCCTCGGCCTCGACCCCGACCGGGTCCGGCTGGTCGTCACCGGCGTGCCCGGTGCCACCGCCGACCGCGAGGACCTCTCGTTCCAGGTCACCCTCGCGCTGCTCGCGCTGCGCACCGGCCGCCCGGTCAAGATGACCCTCACCCGCGCCGAGTCCTTCCAGGCGCACACCACCCGGCACCCCGCGCTGCTGCGCTACCGCCACCACGCCGACGCCGACGGCACGTTGGTCAAGGTCGAGGCGCAGATCCTGCTCGACGGCGGCGCCTACGCCGACGTCTCGTCGGAGGCGCTGGCCGCCGCCGTCGCGTTCTCCGTCGGCCCCTACACCTGCCCCAACGTCTTCGTGGACGCCTGGGCGGTGCGCACCAACAACCCGCCGGCCGGCCGGATGCGCGGCGAAGGCGCCCTGCAGAGCTGCTTCGCGTACGAGTCGCAGCTCGACCAGCTCGCCAAGCAGCTCGGCCTCGACCCGCTGGAGATCCGCCGCCGCAACGCGATGTCCACCGGCGACCCGCTGCCCACCGGCCAGGCCGTCACCTGCCCCGCGCCGGTCGCCGCGCTGCTCGACGCGCTCACCGAGTCGCCGCTGCCCGCGCTCCCGCTCGACGACCCCGAGGCCGACTGGTTGCTGCCCGGCGGCCCCGGCGGCGCGGGCGACCCCGCGGCGGTGCGGCGCGGCATCGGCTACGCGGTCGGCATGGTGCACATGCTCGGGGCGGAGGGCGAGGACGAGGTCGCCACCGCGACCGTCCGGGTCTCCGGCGACCACGCCACCGTCATCTGCGCCGCCGTCGACTCCGGCCAGGGCTTCGCCACCCTCGCCCGGCAGGTCGTCCAGTCCGTGCTCGGCGTCAGCGAGGTCTACATCGCGCCGGTCGACTCCGACCAGACCGCGGCCGGCCCCGCCGCCCGCGGCCGGCACACCTGGGTCTCCGGCGGCGCGGTCGAACGGGCCGCGCAGATGGTCCGGCACCAGATGCTGCAGCCGATCGCCGCGGACTTCGGGATGTCCGTCGAGCTCCTCACCATCAGCGACGGGAAGATCACCTCGTACGACGGTGTGCTCGGCATGCCGGTCAGCCAGGCGCTCGAAGGCCGCGAACTCTGGGCCACCGCCCAGTGCCGCCCCCACCCCACCGAACCCCTCGACCCCGAGACCGGGCAGGGCGACGCCTTCGTCTCCATCGCCTTCTGCGCGATGCGGGCCGTCGTCGACGTCGACATCGAACTCGGCGCCGTCCGGGTCGTCGACATGACGGTCGCCCAGGACGTCGGCCGCGCCCTCAACCCCCGGCAGATCGAGAACCGCATCGAAGGCGCCGTCGCGCAGGGCGTCGGACTCGCCCTCCTCGAGAACCTCCGCACCGAACACGGCATCCCGCTCAACGCCTCCCTCACCGGCTACCGCCTCCCCACCGCCCTCGACACCCCCGACATCCGCATCGCCGCCCTCCTCGAAGAACGCGACGTCGTCGCCCCCTTCGGTGCCAAAGCCGTCAGCGCCGCCCCCGCCGTCGTCGCCCCCGCCGCCGTCGCCGCCGCCGTCCGCGCCGCCACCGGCCTCCCCGTCGGCCGCCTCCCCATCCTCCCGGAGGACGCCACCCTCGCCTGACGACCGTTCAGCCCGCGGCCGGCGAACCTCGTCCGCCGGCTCGACGGCGTTTGGCAGCCGGGTCATGACGGGACGAAATGTAATGGGCTCGTCACCCGAGGTCTGCGCAGCGGGCAGGGCGGGCGATACGATCGGACGGTCCTGCGTTCCGGGGGCGTTGCGAGAACGAACGGGCTGTCACTCGACTGACGGGGTACTGATGAGGCTGACCAGACTCACGCGCGTGCTCGGCGCGACCACGCTGACCGCCGGCTTCCTGCTCGCGGGCCTGCCGACGGCGTCCGCGGACCAGGTGCGTGACGGGCAATGGGCGAACCAGTACTTCAACCTCGACAAGGTGTGGTCGATCACCAAGGGCGAGGGCGTCACCGTCGCGGTCATCGACAGCGGAGTGGACGTCAACCACCCGGATCTCGCCGGCAGTGCGCTGCCCGGTTACGACCCGAGCGGTGGTGGCCACGAAGTGGGAACCACCAACCCGCACGGCACCGGAGTGGCGAGCCTGATCGCCGGCCACGGCCACGGCAACGGCGAGGGCGTGGTGGGCCTGGCCCCAGGGGTCAAGCTTCTGCCCATCTACAAGCTCGACTCCGCGGGCGGCAGCGGGATCGCGGACGGCATCAAGTGGGCGGTGGACCACAACGCGAAGGTGATCAACATCTCGCAGGGCACCGACCAGCTCAATCCGCGTCAGCGCGAAGCGGTCGCCTACGCCAATCAGCACGATGTTCTCGTCGTGGCCGCCACGGGCAACTCCGGAAGTGCGGTGGGGTACCCCGCCGGGATTCCCGGTGTTCTCGCCGTCGGTGCGGTGTCGCAGGATCTGAAGATCTGGTCGCGATCCAACTTCGGCCCGCAGGTGCTCCTTTCCGCACCGGGTGTGCGCATCGTCTCTGCGGGTGACTGCGGCGCCAGCCAGTACTGCATGGACGACGGAACCTCGTACGCGGCTCCGTACGTCGCGGCCACCGCGGCTCTGGTGCGCGCGAAGTTCCCCAAGCTGACGGCCGGGCAGGTCGCGGAGCGGCTGGTCAAGTCGGCATCACGGCCCGCCGGGGTGAGCAAGCTCCCCGACGAGCACTACGGCTATGGCATCGTCCGCCCCTACGAGGCGCTGACCATGGACATCCCGGCCGGGAGTGCTCAGGGGCCGCTGGCGACCTCGGAGGACGACGGGGGCTCGAGCCCTGCCGCAAGCGCCGGGGCGACCGCCGGCGCGGGGAACACGGCCGATCCGGGATCCGGTCCGGGCGAGCCGGCGGCCACGCCGGAATTGAAGCAGTCGTCCACCTCGACCATGCCGCTGATCCTCGGCGGGGTCGGCGGGGTCGTGGTGCTGCTCGTCGTGATCATCGCGATCGTGGTGGCGAACAACCGGCGGCGCAACCGCTCGCAGGGTGTGCCTGGTCAGCCCGGCGGCCCGGCTCCGTACGGGGCCCAGCAGGGGTGGCCGCCGGCCCAGCAACAGCCGTACGGCCAGCAGCAGGGAGCTCCGCAGTACGGTCAGCAGCCGCCGCCCGGTTATCCGCCCCAGCCGCCGGCGCCCTATCAGAACCCCTACCAGGGGCAGTAATTCAGTCGCGTTGAGGGCGTGTCGAGGCACCCCCTGAACGCGATACGATCGAACGCTCTGAGTGAACGGTCAGCCCACCCACCAGAGCGCTACCACGGGGAAGTTTCGACACTCCAGGGGGAGAGGGCCTCGTGTCCGACGGATTCCGCGTAAACCCGGATGAGCTGGAGGCAGTTGTCAAGCGACTGCGGGCCCTCCAGCAGAACATCAGCACGTGCGGCACCAACACGAAGTACAAGACCGACATCTCCCGGGATGCCTTCGGTGGCGACTTCGTCGAGGCGCAGGCGCTCTACGAGGCGCACGGCAAGATGCAGGCGTTCCTGACCAAGACGATCTCGGACCTTGACGCGCTGATCAACGAGTACGGCGACAAGACCCAGACCGCTCATGCCGCGTACACCGGTGGTGAGCTCGACAAGCAGGCGCAGATGAACCAGCTGAGCCCGAGGACGGTTTGACATGGCGTCACACAAGACTCCGTTCGACCAATACGACCTCATCCCGCTCAAGAACATGGTCGGGAACTCCAGCCCGCAGCAGATCCGTGACGTCGGCGAGCACTGGAAGAGCGTCCACCAGGAGCTGAACGAGGTCGCCACCCAGTTGCAGCAGGCGGTGCAGCACGCCACTACGCACTGGGAAGGCGCCGCAGCCCAGGGGTTCGCGCAGAAGGGCGGTCAGATCCAGCAGAGCCTGACCAACACCGCCGCACACGCGCAGAACACCTCGATCGCCATGGACTATGCGGCCAGCGCGCTGCAGCAGACCAAGTCGACGATGGGCGGGATCAAGGTTCCCGGTTTCTGGGACCGGGTGGGCAAGACCCTCAGCGACGGCTTTGCCTCGTCCGACGAGGGTCTCAAGCGGGACCTTGCCTCGGGGATGAACCGCATCGACGCGGTGAACAAGAACGCCCACGAGCTGTCGGCGACCGAGGTTGCCCACCAGTACGCGATCGGCGTCATGGAGCACCTCGGTCCGCAGTACACCGAGGCGGCGAGCTACCTGGACAACCCTCCGGAAGGGGACTGGGGCGGCGGCTCCGGCGAGGCCTACCCGCCTCCGCCGACCGTGGCGCCCCCGGCCGGGCACACCCCGCCCAACATCCCGATGCCGCAGTACCCCGAGGGGCACCCCAAGGACCTGCCGCCGCCCGGGTATGTGCCGCCGAAGGATCCGGGGCAGCAGGTGCCTTCGCCGTGGTCGCCCGGGCAGGTGGAGCCGCGGCCGCCGGGGACGCCTCCGACGCAGACGTTGCCGGGGTGGAAGCCTCCGACGCCGCCGTCGACCGGGCTGGACGGGTGGACGCCGCCTGAGACGCCCGGGTTGCCGGGCGGTGGCGGTGGCGGGCTGCCCGGTGGGGTGGGAACCCTGCCGGCGCCCGGGACGGGCGGCGGTGGTGGCGGTGTCGGCGGTGGCGGCCTCGGCGGCGGCTACGTGCCCGGCATGGGCGGCGGCATCGGGTCCGGCGGCGGCGGTGTCGGCGGCGGTCGCGGTGGCGGCATCGGATCCGGCGGCGGCCGTACCGGCGGTCTCGGGACCGGTGGCGGCGGCAAGGTCGGCGGGGCCGGCGGCGCGGGTGCCGGTGGTGCCGGCGGTGCGGGCAAGGCCGGTGGTGTCGGCGGTGCCGGGGCTGTGGGCGCCGGTGGCGCGGGCGCCGCGGGCGGCCGCGGTGCGGCCGGTGGCATGGCCGGCGGTATGGGCGGCGGTATGGGTGGCGCCGGCGGTGGCGCGAAGGGCGGTGCCAAGGGTGGCAGCGGCCTGGTGCGCAAGGCCGGTGGCACGATCGGCGGCGCCAAGGCCGGCGGCGCCGGTGGCCGGGCGTTCACCGAGGGCGGTTCCGGCATCGGCAAGGGCCGGGCGGCCGGCCAGGGCGGTGCGGCCGGGATGCACGGCGCGCCGGGCTCCGGCGGCGCCAACCGGAAGAAGAAGGCCGAGGGTCACCGTCCCGACTACCTGACCGAGGACGAGGAGACCTGGCGCGGTGGCACGGCGAACCCGCCGGTCATCGAGTAGGCAGGGAAGCCTCCAGGCAGCTGCGCCTCGGGCAGCGCGGCCAGGTCGACGCCGGCGAACTGGACGGCGCCG
>NZ_JBSGDD010000071.1:0-39660 GCF_053602195.1 Kitasatospora sp. NPDC004531
TTCGCCAGCGAAGTCATGAAGCGAGATGGTCACGGCCGCGATCTTCTCACGCCCAGCTCCCACGCCGGTGATCCTTTCCGGTCACGGCACTAGCCAGTGAGGGCAACGGCAGGGGCGCGGGGAACTGCGCGAAGCGGGAGGCACCCCGTCCGCAAGATCGCGACGCAGGACAATGACCTGCACTGGATCGCGACCTTGCGGACGTGACTTGCGCTTGTCGCGCAGTTCTCCCCCAGCCCTAGCGGGCCGGGAGGTACCCCCACGCGCCCCCGGTTTCGCGCCCGCCGGCGCTCTCAGCCGCAGCCCCCCGGCGCAGCCGGCAGGGGCGCCGGGACGCCCACCGACGGGAGGCCGAGGAGCACGCCGGCCGGCTTCGCAGGCGCGGCCTGTCGCTTCTCCCACGCGTCCCCCGCGCGGGTGCGGCGCACCGCGAGGGCGGGGCCCTCCGCGAGGAGGTGGTGCGGGGCGGCGTAGGTGATCTCGACGGTCACCATGTCGCCCGGGCGGCAGCCCTCCTCGGGGCGGGTGAAGTGCACCAGCCGGTTGTCGGGGGCCCGCCCGGAGAGCCGGTCGGTGCGGTCGTCCTTCTTGCCCTCGCCCTCGGCGACCAGGATCTCCAGCCTGCGGCCGACCTGCTTCTTGTTCTCCTCCCAGGAGATCTCCTCCTGGAGGGCGATCAGCCGGTCGTAGCGCTCCTGCACCACGGCCTTGGGGATCTGGTTCTCCATCTCGGCGGCGGGCGTCCCGGGCCGCTTGGAGTACTGGAAGGTGAACGCGTTCGCGAAGCGGGCCTCGCGCACCACGTGCAGGGTCTGCTCGAAGTCCTCGTCGGTCTCGCCGGGGAAGCCGACGATGATGTCGGTGGAGATCGCGGCGTCGGGCATCGCGGCGCGGACCTTCTCGATGATCCCGAGGAAGCGTTCCTGCCGGTAGGAGCGGCGCATCGCGCGCAGCACGGTGTCGGAGCCGGACTGCAGCGGCATGTGCAGCTGGTGCATCACGTTCGGCGTCTCGGCCATCGCCGCGATCACGTCGTCGGTGAAGTCCTTCGGGTGCGGCGAGGTGAAGCGGACCCGCTCCAGCCCGTCGATCTCCCCGCAGGCCCGCAGCAGCTTGGAGAACGCCTGCCGGTCGCCCAGGTCGGAGCCGTACGCGTTGACGTTCTGGCCGAGCAGGGTGACCTCGACGACGCCCTCGGCGACCAGTGCCTCGACCTCGGCGAGGATGTCGCCGGGCCGGCGGTCCTCCTCCTTGCCGCGCAGCGCGGGCACGATGCAGAAGGTGCAGGTGTTGTTGCAGCCGACGGAGATGGCGACCCAGGCCGCGTACGCGGACTCCCGCCGGGTGGGCAGGGTGGAGGGGAAGGTCTCCAGCGAGTCGAGGATCTCGACCTGCGCGGTGCGTTCGATCGCGGCGCGCTCCAGCAGCGCCGGCAGGTGGCCGATGTTGTGGGTGCCGAAGACGACGTCGACCCAGGGGGCCTTGCGGACGATGGTCTCGCGGTCCTTCTGCGCGAGGCAGCCGCCGACGGCGATCTGCATGGCGCTGTTGGCCTGCTTGGCGGGGGCGAGCCGGCCGAGGTTGCCGTACAGCTTGTTGTCGGCGTTCTCACGGACGGCGCAGGTGTTGAAGACCACCAGGTCGGGGTCGCCGTCGCCGGCGGCCTTGGTGTAGCCGGCCTCCTCCAGCAGCCCGGACAGGCGCTCGGAGTCGTGGACGTTCATCTGGCAGCCGTACGTGACGACCTTGTAAGTTCGCAAGCTCTCCTCCATACCCACAGAGCCAAGGGTACGGGCAGCGGCCGGGGCCTCCCGCCGGGCGGTCGGGGCTGGCAGTATCCCTGCCATGGCTGCTTCGACCGATCCGCCCCGTGCCGGTGCCGTGCTGCGTTCCGCGGTGCGCAGTCCGCTGCTGCGGGTGCTGGCGGTGGTGCTGCTGGTGGCAGGGGGCGCGGGCGGCTGGTGGGCGTCCTCGGCGCGGGCCGGGTCGGGGCTGCGCGGGGAGGCGGCGTTCACGACGGGGGTGCCGCGCGGGGTGTACGACCGGTACGGGGTGCTGCTGAAGGAGTCGATGCGCTCGGCGATGCCCGGGGTGAAGGTCCGGTTGGACAACTCGCAGGGCTCGCTGGACAACCTGGAGCGGGTGGTCTCGGGCCAGGACGACTTCGCGATCGCCACGGCGGACGCGGTGGCCAGCTTCCAGAATCCGCAGAAGTCGCAGCTGCGGGCCATCGCCCGGCTGTACGACGACTACATGCAGCTGGTGGTGCCGGCGGATTCGCCGGTGCGGAAGGTGTCGGACCTGCGCGGGCTGCGGGTGGGCGTCGGGCTGGAGAAGTCGGGCGTGAACCTGGTGACCCGGCGGCTGCTGGAGGCGGCGGGCCTGGACCCGGACACGGACGTGCGGTCCTCCTGGCTGGGCGTGGGCGACGCCGCGGACCAGCTGCGCGAGAAGCGGCTGGACGCGTTCTTCTGGTCGGGCGGCCTGCCGACGGCGGCGCTGACCGACCTGTCGGAGCACACCCGGATCCGGATCGTGCCGATGGGTGAACTGTCGGACCCGCTGCACCAGTTGGAGGGCAACGGGATGGACGCCTACCGGGCGGCCACCATCCCGGCGGACGCCTATCCGCTGGTGGAGCCGCTGCGCACGGCGGTGCCGACGGTGGCGGTGCCGAACCTGCTGGTGACCCGGGCGGACGTGGACCCGGCGCTGGTGGAGGCGCTGACCCGGGTGGTGATCGACAGCCGGGACCGGATCGGCGGCGAGGTGCACGCGGCGCAGCTGGTGGACCTGCGCACCGCGGTGTACACCGATCCGCTGCCGCTGCACGACGGCGCGAAGCGCTACTACCAGTCCGTGAAGCCCTGACTCAGTTCCACCGTCGGCGCGGCACGGTGAGCAGCACGGTCAGCCCGTGCGGTTCGGCGGGCGCGAAGCCGAGGTCGCCGCCGCCGGCCAGCAGCAGGGTGCGGGCGATGGAGAGGCCGAGGCCGGAGCCGTCGACGTTCTGGTGGCGCGAGGAGCGCCAGAACCGGTCGCCGACGCGGGCGAGTTCCTCCTCGGTGAGGCCGGGTCCGGCGTCGGTGACGGTGGCGGTGACCTCGTCCTTGGTGATGACGAGGCCGACCCGGACGGCGGTGCCGGGCGGGGAGAACTTGAGGGCGTTGTCGAGGACGGCGTCCAGCGCGCTGCCGAAGCCGATCGGGTCGGCCCAGGCGTGCGCCAACGGCGGCCCCTGCCAGTGCAGTCGGACCTCGCGCTGCACGGCGAGCGGCTGCCAGGCCTCGGTGCGGGTGCGGACGAGTTCGGCGAGGTCGACGGGTTCGGGTTCGGGCCGGGAGCCTTCGGCGGTGGCCAGGCCGAGCAGGTCGTCCAGGACGCGGGCCAGCCGGGCGCCCTCCTCGCGGACGGCGGCGATCTCCTCCTCGCGGCCCTCGGGGAGTTCCAGTCCGATCAGTTCGACCCGCAGCAGCAGCGCGGCCAGCGGGTTGCGCAGCTGGTGGGAGGCGTCGGCGACGAAGGCCCGCTGCTGGTCGATGGCGAGCACCACGTGGTCGGCCATGTCGTTGAACGAGCGGGCCAGGCGGCGCAGTTCGGGCGGTCCGCCGCTGGGGGCGACGCGGGCGTTGAGCCGCCCGGTGGCGATGTCGTGGGTGGCCCGGTCGAGGGTGCGGACGGGGCGCAGCACCCAGCCGGTGAGGCGGACGGCGAGCAGGATGGCGACGATCATGGCGAGCGCCTCGCCGCCGGCCAGCACCAGCCAGCGGTGCAGGATGCGGGCGCGCAGCGGGCCGGTGGGCGACTCGGTGAGCACCACGGCGACCACGTCGCCGTCGCGGACCACGGGCAGCGCGACGGTGAGGGTGCGGTCGGCGGTCCACGGCCACACCTGGGGCGGGTTGTGGCTGCGGCGGCCGGCCAGGGCCTCGCGGTAGGCCTGGGCGCCGGGCCCCTCGGTGGGGGCGTGCCAGCCGTCGGGGGCGACGGCGACGGCGCTGCCGTCGCGTTGGAAGACGCCGATCCGGGCGCCGTACAGCTCGCGGTAACGGGCGGCTTCGCTGGTCAGGGCGTGCAGGCGACCGCCGTCGCCGGGGCTCGGTTCGGGTTCGCCCTTGACGGCGGTGGCGGCGGCGCGGCCCTGGGTGGGCAGGTCCTGGGCGAAGCGGGCGGCGTCGTCGATCCGGTCGACGACCACCTCGGACTGCTCGGACGCGGCGATCAGGTAGGCCAGCGGCGCCCCGAGGGCGGCGAGCACGCAGGCCATGAGGGCGATCAGGATGCCGAGCAGGCGGTTGCGCACGGGCGGTCAGTGCTCCGCGGCGTCGCCGGCGGGCGGGCCGTCGGGGCTGTCGGGGATGAGCCGGTAGCCGACGCCGCGAACCGCCTCGACCAGGCCGGGCAGGCCGAGTTTGGTGCGCAGCGAGCCGATGTGGACCTCCAGGGTGCGGCCGTTGCCCTCCCAGCCGGAGCGCCAGACCTCGCTGAAGATCTGTTCGCGGCGGTAGACCACGCCGGGGCTCTGGGCGAGCAGCGCCAGCAGGTCGAACTCCTTGCGGGTGAGCGGCACGTCGCGCCCGTTGACGCTGACCCGGCGGCGTTCGCGGTCGATCTCGACGCCGCGGGAGGCCAGCGGGCCGTCGAACTCGGGGCCGGTGTCCTCGGCCGCCCTGGGGGTGCCGCGGCGGGCGACCGCGTGGATGCGGGCGAGCAGTTCGCCCATGTCGTAGGGCTTGACCACGTAGTCGTCGGCGCCGAGGTTCAGGCCGTGGATGCGGGAGCGGATGTCGGCGCGGGCGGTCACCATGATGACGGGGACGCCGCTGCCGGCCCGGATCCGGCTGCACACCTCGAAGCCGTCGCGGTCGGGCAGTCCGAGGTCGAGCAGCACCACCCGGTAGGGCTCGCTGCCGTCCGGGACGAGCGCGTCCAGGGCTTCGTGACCGCTGCGGGCGTGCCGGACCTGGAAGCCGTGCCGGCCCAGCACCGCGACCAGGGCGGCGGCGACGCGGTCGTCGTCCTCGACCAGGAGCAGGCGCATCGGGCTCCTTCCTGCGGTGTTCGTCGGTGTACGGGCGAAACCGGTGACGCGGTCGCCGCCGGGGTGGCGCGGGTCCGACGCGGAACCGGGCCATCCTGGCATCCACTCCCATCCGACGCCCCCAGGTCAACCGCATCGGCCGGTCCGTTATCGCTCCGGTATTCGCTGCGCCCGACTACCCGGCGTAGCCGAACCGTGATGCTCAAGTTCAGCTCAGATCGGCTGACGGGGCGGCGTGTACCTGCCTAAAGTCGCCCCGTTCGGGGGCCGAGGGCTCCGCCGGCTCCGGCCCCCGAACATCGAACGGACCATCACCGGCTCTGCGGACCAAGCGAGTTGGCCCCGGGTTCGGAGGACGAGGGAGCGGACGGCGATGACCGAGAACACTGCCGAGCTGCGCGATGCCGCGCCGCTGGTGGCCCTGCGCGGCGTGAACAAGCACTACGGCGCCCTGCACGTGCTGCAGGACATCGACCTGGAGATCGCCCAGGGCGAGGTCGTGGTGCTGATCGGCCCGTCCGGCTCCGGCAAGTCGACGCTGTGCCGCACCATCAACCGCCTGGAGACCATCGACTCCGGGACGATCGAGGTGGACGGCAGGCCGCTGCCGGCCGAGGGCCGCGAACTGGCCCGGCTGCGTGCCCAGGTGGGCATGGTGTTCCAGTCGTTCAACCTGTTCTCGCACAAGACCGTGCTGGAGAACGTGATGCTCGCCCAGGTCAAGGTGGGCAAGGTCGCCAAGGCCGAGGCCGAGCGGACCGCCCGCGAGCTGCTGGAGCGGGTGGGCGTCGGCGCCCAGGCCGACAAGTACCCGTCGCAGCTGTCCGGCGGCCAGCAGCAGCGCGTGGCGATCGCCCGGGCGCTGGCGATGGACCCGAAGGTGATGCTCTTCGACGAGCCGACCTCGGCCCTCGACCCGGAGATGGTCAACGAGGTGCTGGAGGTCATGCGTTCGCTCGCCGCACGCGGCATGACCATGGTCGTGGTCACCCACGAGATGGGCTTCGCGCGCTCCGCCGCCAACCGCGTCCTGTTCATGGCGGAGGGCAGGATCGTCGAGGAGAACACTCCCGACGCCTTCTTCACCGCGCCGCGCACCGACCGCGCCAAGGACTTCCTGTCCAAGATCCTGCAGCACTGACACTCCCGCAGTCGATCAAGCGTCAGTAGCGTCAATTCGCAGTGGCCCGCACCCCGCCGTGGCCCCTATCGAGGAGAAGAACGACCGCATGAAGGCCCGTCGCACCGTTGCCGCAGCCCTGTCCGTGCTCGCCCTGACGGCCGTCGCCGCCTGCGGCAAGGACGGCTCCCCGAGCGACAACGCCGCCGCCGGTGGCTCGTCCGCCCCGCAGCTGCCGACCTACACCGTCAAGACCGACGCCAAGCTGGAGGCCTCCCAGGCGTGGACCGAGGCGAAGAAGCGCGGCAAGCTCAAGATCGGCGCCAAGGCCGACCAGCCGTTCCTCGGCTTCGAGGACGTGCAGACCGGCAAGCGCAGCGGTTTCGACATCGAGATCGCCAAGATGATCGCCGCCGACCTCGGCTTCTCGGCCGACCAGATCGAGTGGCAGACCATCAACTCCAGCAACCGCGAGACCGCGATCACCGGCGGCCAGATCGACTACTACGTCGGCACCTACTCGATCACCGACGGCCGCAAGGCCAAGGGCGTCGCGTTCGGCGGCCCGTACTACATCGCCGGCCAGTCGCTGCTGGTGAACAAGGACAACACCGACATCACCGGCTCCGAGTCCGTCAACGGCAAGTCGGTCTGCACCGCCACCGGCTCCACCTCGGTCGGCGGCATCAAGAAGTTCGGCGCCACGGTCACCGAGTTCGAGAGCTACTCGCTCTGCGTCGACAAGCTGCTGACCAAGGAGGTCGACGCGGTCACCACCGACGACTCGATCCTCAAGGGCTTCGCCGCCAAGAACCAGGGCAAGCTCAAGGTCGTCGGCAACCCCTTCAGCGAGGAGCGCTACGGCGTCGGCCTGAACAAGACCGACACGGCGCTGCAGAAGGCGATCAACGACGCCCTGAAGGCGCACGAGGACAACGGCGACTGGAAGAAGGCGTACGACGCCACCCTCGGCCTGTCCGGCTCCGCCGCCCCGAGCATCCCGGCCCTGGACCCGATCGCGGGCTGACGCCCGGACAGACCGACTACTGAGAGAGGAGGGCCGCCGGCATGGGACTGATATTCGAGGGTGACAACTTCTCGGCATTCGCCGAGGGTTTCCTGCGAACGATCGAACTGAGCGCGCTCAGCGCCCTGTTCGCGCTGCTCCTGGGCTTCGTGCTGGCGGCCTTCCGGGTCTCCCCCGTTCCCGTCCTGCGGTACTTCGCCACCACCTGGGTGACGATCTTCCGCAACACCCCGCTGACCCTGCTGTTCTTCGCGGTGACCTTCATCCTGCCGCGGCTGGAGGTGTACTTCGACAGCTTCACCGTCGCGGTGATCGCGCTCAGCGCCTACACCGGCAGCTTCGTCTGCGAGGTGCTGCGGGCCGGCATCAACACCGTGCCGATCGGGCAGGCCGAGGCCGCCCGCTCGCTCGGCATGGGCTTCGGGCAGACCCTCGGCCTGGTGGTGCTGCCGCAGGCCGCCCGCTCGGTGGTCGCCCCGATGGGCTCGGTGTTCATCGCGCTGCCCCGCAACTCGGCCATCGCCGGCGCCTTCAACGTGCCCGAGCTGTTCAGCGTCCAGAAGCACCTGACCGAACAGAGCTACGGCATCTTCGAGATCTTCTTCTGGATCGCGCTCGCCTACCTGGCGATCAGCTTCAGCATCAATGCCCTGTTCTCCACCCTTGAGCGTCGACTGGCGGTGGCCCGATGAGCACCCGTAGCGCCTCCGTCCTGTACGACGTCCCCGGCCCCCGGGCCCGGACCCGCAACCTGATCCTCGGCGTGCTCGGCGCCGTCGGCATCGCCGGGCTGATCTGGTACGTCTACAGCAGCCTGAACGACGCCGGGCAGTTCGACTCCCTGCTGTGGTCGCCGTTCGAGTACACGGCCGTCCAGCAGCGCATCCTCGACGGCGTCCTGGCCACCCTGAAGGTCTTCGGCCTGGCCGCGGTCGGCTCGCTGGTGCTCGGCGCGCTGCTCGCCGCCGGCCGGCTCTCCGACCACTTCCCGGTGCGCGTCGCCTGCACCGTGGTGGTCCAGTTCTTCCGGGCCATGCCGCTGATCATCATGATCTTCGCGCTGTACCAGGCCGCGTTCGGCGCCCAGCCGATGTGGGCGCTGGTGATCGGCCTGAGCCTCTACAACGGCGCCGTGCAGGCCGAGATCATCCGCTCCGGCATCAACGCCGTCCCGCGCGGACAGGCCGAGGCCGCCTACGCGCTGGGCCTGCGCAAGACCCAGGTGATGGGCCTGATCCTCGTCCCGCAGGCCGTCCGCTCGATGCTCCCCGCGATCATCGGACAGCTGGTCGTCACCCTCAAGGACACCTCGCTCGGCTACATCATCACCTACCCCGAGCTGCTGTGGCAGATGAAGCTGATCGCCTCCAACTCGGACGGCTACCCGTACGTCCCGGTCGTCCTCGTCGGCGCCCCGCTGTACATCCTGCTGTGCCTCGCCCTCACCGGCCTCGCCCACTGGATCGAGTCCCGCGGCCGCCGCGCCGCGACCCGGCGTGGCACAACCGCTGCTTGACGGACACCCAGGTGATCTGTTGCATTGCTCTTCGTGACACCACCTGGGAGCTCCCACCCGGCCGCTGACGCAGAGGCGGCCGGCACCACCGGCCGGAAGGCCCCGACATGGATCCAGTGATCATCGTCGGGGCCGGGCCGGTCGGCCTCGCCCTCGCCCTCGCCCTCGCCCGCAACGACGTTCCCAGCGTGGTCCTCGACGAGGGCACCGGCGTCTGCCCCGAGAGCCCCCGCACCGTCGTCCTCAACACCGACACCGCCGCCTTCCTCGCCCGCGTCGGCTACACCCGGGTCGCCTCCGACGCCGCCCGCTGGGACGCCTTCACCATCTGGCGCCGCCGCGCCGAGGTGCTGCGGCTGCCGCTGGACGACGAGCCGGTGCTGCACCTCGCCCAGCACCGCCTCCAGCGCGGCCTGCGCGACGCCGCCACCGCCACCCCGCTGATCCGGCTCACCACCCGGCACCGGGTGGTCGACCTCACCCAGGACCGCGACGGCGTCACGGCCCGCACCACCTCCGCCGACGGCGACACCCACTGGCGCGGCAGCCACCTGATCGGCTGCGACGGCGCCCGCTCCACCGTCCGCAAGCTCCTCAAGGTCCGCTTCCCCGGCCGGCCCGCCGTCGACCGGCACGCCGTCGCCACCGTCCGCGTCGACCTGCCGTTCCCCGGCGAGGCCCGCCTGCACCGCGAACCCCCGTGGCGCGGCGACCGCGAAGCCTCCGCCCGCCCGCTGCCCGACGGCCTGTGGCGGCTCGACTGGCGGCTGCCGCCCGGCCGCCCCCAGCCCACCGAACCGGTCGACCCGCACGCCACCTGGCCCGGCATCGTCACCGGCGACACCCTGCTCACCCGGGTCACCTCCGCGCTCACCGGCTGGTGCGGCGAACTCCCGCCCCACCAGCTGCTCGCCGCCGCCGACCACACCTACCAGCAGCGCCTGGCCGGCCGCTTCCGCACCGGCCGCTGCTTCCTGGCCGGCGACGCCGCCCACCTGCACGGCGCCCTCGGCATGCAGAACCTCGCCGACGGCCTGCGCGACGCCGACAACCTCGCCTGGCGCCTCGCCCTCGCCTGGCACCTGCCGCCCACCGACTCCGCCGCCGACAGCGCCCTGCTCGACGGCTACGAGAGCGAACGCCGCGGCGCGGTCGGCGCCCGCCTGCGCGCCGTCGACCAGGCCATGCCGCTGCTGCGCCCGCTGCGCGGCTGGGCCCAGACCCGGCGCTCGCTGATCTCCGGCTCCTTCCGCAAGCACGCGCCGCTGCTCGCCGACGGCCAGCTCGGCACCGGACGCTTCGGCGGCGCCCCCGCCTACCCCGCCACGCCCTCCGGCGTCGCCGTCCGCCTCCCCGAGCAGCGCGGCGCGGGCCGCAGCAGCACCTCGCTCACCGAACAGCTCGCCCCCACCGCCCCCGGCGTGCTCGTCCCCGACCTGCCGGTGGTCACCGCCGACGGCGCCGCCGACACCCTCCGCGCCCGCCTCGGCACCGCGTTCCTGCTCGTCCTGGTCGCCCCCGGCACCACCGTCTGGTCCGCCGAACACTGGCTCGGCACCGGCCTGATGCCGCGCCTCACCGAACTCGCCGGCGCGCTGCCCGTCCCCACCGAGGTCCTGGTCACCGACGCCTACCCGGGCGCCACCCCCCACACCGTCCTGCTGGTCCGCCCCGACGGCCACCTCCTCGGCACCGCCCCGGGCCTCCACCCGGAACAACTCCACGCCCTGACAGCCCCGTTCGCCGCCAAGGAGGCAGTGGGCGAGCCGGGGCGCGGGGAACTGCGCGAAGCGGAGGGCACCGGCCGGTGAGCCCGCGCCCCCGGACAACGACCCGCAGCTGGTCGCGCCCCGGCGGCTAGCGCGCGAACTCCGTCGCGCGCGACTCCCGCACCACCGTGATCCGGATCTGCCCCGGGTAGGTCAGCTCCTCCCGCACCTGCCGGGCCACCTCCCGCGCGATCTCCTGCGCGCGCAGGTCGTCGACGAGCTCCGGCTGCACCATCACCCGGACCTCCCGCCCGGCCTGCATCGCGTACACCTTGGTGACCCCGGCGTGCGCCCGCGCGATCTCCTCCAGCCGCTCCAGTCGGCGGACGTACGCCTCCACCGACTCCTTCCGCGCGCCGGGCCGCCCCGCCGAGCAGGCGTCCGCGGCCTGGGTGAGCACCGCCTCGACGGTCTTCGCCTCGATCTCGCCGTGGTGGGCCGCTATCGCGTGGACGACCTCCTCCGACTCGCCGTGCCGGCGGGCGAACTCCGCGCCGACCAGGGCGTGGCTGCCGACCACCTCGTGGCTGAGCGCCTTGCCGACGTCGTGCAGCAGCGCGGCCCGCCGCACGGGCTCCGGGTCGACGCCGAGTTCCGCGGCCATCATCCCGGCCAGGTGCGCGGACTCGACCAGGTGCCCGAGGACGTTCTGCCCGTAGGAGGTGCGGTAGCGCAACGTCCCCAGGGTGCGGACGAGTTCGGGGGCCATCTCGCCGACGCCGATGCCGACGGTGAGCAGCGCGTCCTCCCCGGCCCGGACGCACAGCCGCTCGACCTCGCTGCGGCTGCGCTCGTGCGCCTCCTCGATCCGCGCGGGCTGGATCCGCCCGTCGGTGAGCAGCGATTCGAGGGTGAGCCGGGCGCTCTCCCGGCGGACCGGGTCGAAGCAGGAGAGCTGGACCAGTCCGGGGGTGTCGTCGACGATCAGGTTGACGCCGGTGACGGCCTCGAAGGCCCGGATGTTGCGGCCCTCCCGGCCGATCACCCGGCCCTTCATGTCCTCGCTGGGGAGCCGGAGCGTGGTGACGACGGTCTCGGCGGTGTGCTCGGCGGCGAGGCGCTGGATGGCGGAGGCGATGATCTCGCGGGCCCGGCCCTCGCCCTCGTCGACGGCCCGACGTTCGATCTCCCGGACGGTCAGCGCGGCCTCGCGGCGGGCCTCGGCCTCGGCGGTGCGGACCACTTCGTCGCGGGCCTGGTCGGAGGTCAGCCCGGCGGTGCGCTCCAGCAGCCGCCGGCTCTCCTCGCTCCGCTCGGCGAGTTCGGCGCGGGCCCGCTCCGACTCGGCGGCGCGGGCGGCGAGTTCGTCCTCGTACTGGTGCAGGCGGTGGAGTTCGGCGGTCAACCACGCCTCGCGCCGGTCGAGTTCGGCGCGGCGGCGGCGCAGCGCCCGGAGCGCGCAGACCAGCACCAGGCCGAGTGCGCCAATCAGCAGGACCGTCACCAGCAGCACGGAGGAACCCGTTCCGGTGTCCTGAGCGATCCCCATCCGGCCACTCCCCGTCCTGCGCACGCTGCCGCTGAGGTGACCTCCGCGATCGTCCAGCCACTGACTGTGAGGCTAGGCGGAGGTTACGAAACGGTCAAGATGCGATCGAGAATTGGCTCCGATGATCTGATCAACAGTCATCACGTCCTTTTGTCTGCCTACCAGTTGTCGTCCTCGCCGTCGGCGGGCTCCGCGTCCAACGCCTCCCGGACGACTCGGAACGCCAGGCCCTCCGAGTAGCCGCGCCGGGCCAGCACCCCGACCAGCCGGCGTATCCGCACGTCCCGGCCGAGCCCGGCGGTGGAGCGCAACTTCCGTGCCACCAGCGCCCGGGCGGCCTCCGACTCGTCGTCGGAGTCGACCTGGAGCAGGGCCCGCTCGGCGGCCTCCCCGGTGACGCCCTTGGTGCGCAACTCCTGGGCCAGCGCCCGCCGGGAGAGTCCGCGCACCGCGTGCCGGGACTCCACCCACGCCTCGGCGAAGGCGGGGTCGTCGATCAGCCCGACCTCCTCCAGCCGGGACAGCACCTGCTCGGCGACCTCGTCCGGGATCTCCTTGCGGCGCAGCGCGTCGGCCAGCTGCTTGCGGGACTTGGCGGCGCCGGTGAGCAGCCGCAGGCAGATGTCCCGGGCGCGCTCCGCCGGGTCGCCCTGCTCGGCGGCGGCCGGCCGGCGACGCCCCTCGCCCTCCGGACGCTCGGCCTTCGCCCGCCGTTTCGGCCGGGGCTTCTCCTCCGCCGGTGCGGCGAGCGGCAGTTCGCCCAGCGCGCTGCGCCGCCGTCGCCGACCCCCGGCCAGCTCGGACGCCCGCATCAGGCCGGGCAGCTCCCCCACCGGGGGCTCCGCGGGCGGCTCCTCGGCCACCGCCGCGAACCACTCCGGCGGGCCGGCGGCGTCGCCGCGTTCTTCTCCCCATACACCCGCACCGGGCCCGTCCTCGGACGGACCCGGTGCCGGGTGGTCAGCGTGCTGCGTCAATGGTTCAGCCCTTGGCGGCGGCCGCCGTCTTCTTGGCGGCGGCCTTGGCGGGGGCGGCCGCGGCCGGGATCTCCACCGCGGGGGCCTCGCCCTCGGCGGGCTTCGGGCCGATGCCCAGCTTGCCCTTGATCTTGACCTCGATCTCGTCGGCCAGCTGCGGGTTGTCGCGCAGGAAGTTGCGGGCGTTCTCCTTGCCCTGGCCGAGCTGGTCGCCCTCGTAGGTGTACCAGGCACCGGACTTGCGGATGAAGCCGTGCTCCACGCCCATGTCGATCAGGCCGCCCTCGCGGCTGATGCCCACGCCGTAGAGGATGTCGAACTCGGCCTGCTTGAACGGCGCGGCGACCTTGTTCTTGACCACCTTGACGCGGGTGCGGTTGCCGACCGCCTCGGTGCCGTCCTTCAGGGTCTCGATGCGCCGGATGTCGAGGCGCACCGAGGCGTAGAACTTCAGCGCCCGGCCACCGGTGGTGGTCTCGGGGGAGCCGAACATCACACCGATCTTCTCGCGCAGCTGGTTGATGAAGATCGCGGTGGTGTTCGACTGGTTCAGCGCACCGGCGATCTTGCGCAGCGCCTGGCTCATCAGACGGGCCTGCAGACCGACGTGCGAATCGCCCATCTCGCCCTCGATCTCGGCGCGCGGCACCAGCGCGGCCACCGAGTCGATGATCACCAGGTCGATCGCGCCGGAGCGGATCAGCATGTCGGTGATCTCCAGCGCCTGCTCGCCGGTGTCCGGCTGGCTGACCAGCAGGGCGTCGGTGTCCACCCCGAGCTTCTTGGCGTACTCGGGGTCGAGCGCGTGCTCGGCGTCGACGAAGGCGACGGTGCCGCCGGCCTTCTGGGCGTTGGCGGCCAGGTGCAGGGTCAGGGTGGTCTTGCCGGAGGACTCGGGGCCGTAGATCTCGATCACTCGGCCGCGCGGGATGCCGCCCACGCCCAGCGCCACGTCGAGGGCGGTGGACCCGGTGGAGATCACCTCGACCGGCTCGTTCGCCTTCTCGCCGAGGCGCATCACCGAGCCTTTGCCGAACTGCCGTTCGATCTGGGCGAGTGCGGCCTCCAGGGCCTTCTCGCGATCCGTTCCTGCCATGGCTTCCACCCTCGGGTTCTGTGCGTTGCGCTTCATCGTCATCGACGCTAGCGCGTCCCACCGACAATCGGGCCCGGGCGGGCTCGGCCTGTGGAAAACTCTGCGCCGAAGCGTACAAAGAACATACGTTCGAATCCAGTCGAAGACCCCCGACACGCCAAGGCCCCGCCCCCGGAGCAGCACAAGGGGCGGGGCCGCGCAGGCGCTGCCTAGTCCATCAGCAGGCGCAGGCCGGGGTCCGGCAGCTCGACGCCCTGCCTGTCGAAGAACCGCCACTGGACGACCCGGGCACCGGGCTGCTCCCGGACCACGGCCACCCGGTACGGGGAACCGCCGAGCTGGAGGTCCTTCACCGCGGCATCCGCACGCCCCTGGTCGGACCAGACCGTCTCCACCCTGTCGACGTCCGGGCCGAGGACCAGCACGGCGAGCCTGGTCGGAAGCGCGCCCGGGGTGCCCGGCGCCCCGAGGACGCTGCCGCGGACCGACTTCGCCTGCTCCGGCGAGAGGCGCCCGGGCGCCGGGACGGTGCTGAGCGTGTCGGGCCCCACCCGGGCGCCGTCCAGTTCGGCGTAGAAGTCGACGACGTCCTGGTCGGGCTTCCAGGAGTCCTTGACGGACGGCTCCGTGGGCTTCTCCAGCGCGGGATCGAACCGGCGGCGCTCCTCCCAGATCAGCACCGCCTGCTCGTACGCCTTGTCCTTCGGGGCGGCCGGCCAGAGCGACTCCCACAGCTGCCAGTTCCGGCCTCCGTCGAGGCCGCCCCGGGCGGCCAGCTGCCGCACCGGCTGGAGCGGGTCCCGCTGCGCGGACGACGAGGCCGACGAGGACGGCGCCGGCTTGCCGCCCTCGGGCGTCGCCCGGTCGCCGGCCGGCTGCGGGGGCGGCGACGAGCAGGGAATGGTCGTCTCCTCGAACATCGTCCGCTCGCCCGGGCCGTGTTCCGTCACCACCGGGGTCGTGTGCCCGGAGACTCTGATGCACTCGCCGCCCTCGGCCCCGTCGCCCGCCTGCAGCGCCTGCGCCGTCCTCCCGTTCCCGCCGAGGCCGTTCAGCCCCGCCGCCGTGCCGCCGCCCAGCGCCACCACCGAGGCCAGCGTGAGCGCGCCGAGCGCCGAGCGGCGCCGCCGCCGGATCCGCCGACCGCCGGCCACGATGCCCTCGACCGGCACCGGGCCGATCGTCACCTCGGCCGCCGCCGCCGCGAGCCCGAGCTCGACCGGCAGCTCCCCGCCCGCGTCCTGCATCCCGTTCTCCCCCACCGTCATGCCGCACCCCCGACTCGTGTCATATCCGTCAGTTCCTTCAGCCCCGCGGTCTCCCGGAGCTTCGCTATCCCCTTGGCGGCGTGGCTGCGCACGGCCCCCGTCGAGCAGCCCATGGCGGCGGCCGCCTGGCTGTCGGTGAGGTCCTCCCAGTGGCGCAGCACCACGGCCTCGCGCTGCCGGGGCGGCAGTGCGGCGAGCGCCGCCAGCAGCACCCCGCGCTGGTCGGAGCGGGCGTACCCGTCCTCGCCCCCGGCGCTGTCCGGCACCGTGTCGACCAGGACCTCCGGCGCCCGTCGCCGCCAGCGCCGGGCGTGCTGGTTGATCATGATGCGGCGCACGTAGCTGTGCGCGTCGTCGGCGCGGCGCACCTTCGACCAGGCCGCGCAGGTCCGTTCCGCGGCCGACTGCGCCAGGTCCTCGGCGGCGTGCTGGTCGCCGGTCAGCAGGTACGCCGTCCGCAGCAGCCAGGGCCAGGCACCGACGATGAACGCCCGGAACTCGTCGTCCGGGCGGAGCTGTTTCTCCCCCATGAGCACCTCCTCACCCATCAAGAGCCCAGCGGTGGTGCGAACCGCTTACTCCCGCCGGAAGACGCACGGCGGGGACGGGTGAGGAGGCGCGGAGCCGTCAGTCCTCGGAGCGCGGCGGCCCCGACTCGTTGCCGGACACCATCTGCCGCAGTCGCCGGACGGCTTCCCGGCGCCGGCTGCGGCGCTCCTCGCCGCGGTCGATCCGCGGGTCGTCCTCGACCTCGTAGCGGCGCACGTAGGTGCCGACGAAGCCCTGCAGGGTGGCGGCGGCCGGGATGGCGATCAGCGCGCCGACCGCGCCGAGCAGCGCGGCGCCGGCGATCACCGCGCCGAACGCGACGGCGGGGTGGACGTCGACGGTCTTGGCGGTGATCCGGGGGTGCAGCAGGTAGTTCTCGATCTGCTGGTAGACGGTGACGAAGACGAGCACCCAGAGCGCGTCCACGGGCTGCCCGGTGAGCGCGACCAGCACCGGCAGCGCGCCGGCCAGGTAGGTGCCGATGGTGGGGACGAACTGCGACATGACGCCGACCCAGACGGAGAGCGCCGCGGCGTACGGCAGTCCGATGACCGTGAAGGCCGCCCAGTGCGCGAGGGTGGAGACCAGGGCGAGCACCGCGCGGGAGTACAGGTAGCCGCCGGTCTTGGCGATCGCGATCTCCCAGGCCCGCAGCACCTCGGCCTGCTTGCTGGGCGGCAGCATCGAGCAGACGGTGCGCCGCACCCGGGGGCCCTCGGCGGTGAAGTAGAAGGTGAACAGGCCGACGGTGAAGGCCTGGAACAGCCCGCCGACGACGGTGCCGGTGACGCCCCAGACGTTGTCGGCGGCCTGCTGGGCGTACTTCTCGATGGTCCCGGAGTCCTTCAGCACCTGGTGCTGGAGCTGGTCGAGGGACAGCTCGGTGTGGAAGGTGCGGTTGATCCAGTCGATCAGGTCGTGGAGCATCTGCGGCAGCTTCCCGGCGACCTGGGTGACCTGGTCGACGAGCAGGGTGCCGAGCGCGGTGAGGAAGCCGGCGACGGCCAGGCCGACGCCGATGAAGACCAGGAAGGTGCCCAGCCCGCGGCGCACGCCGCGGGCGGCCATCCGGTCCACGGCGGGCTCCATGGCGAGCGACAGGAAGAACGCCACCAGCAGCATCACGAACAGGTTGATCAGCTGGTGGAAGGCCCAGTCGGCGAGCTGGAAGAGGCCGACGCAGACCAGCGCGAGCAGCATCGCCCGGGGCAGCCAGCGCGGCATCGAGCGGCTGCTCCAGTCGCCGCGGCGCGGCCCGGGGCCCGCGGGGTCGGCGGTGTCGCCGCCGTCGCGGCCACCCGGTGGGTCGCTCGCGGGGCGGTGTTCGTCGGAAAGTCGGTCGGGGGTCTCTGCACTGCTGGACACCGGCCAAGTCTCACCCACCGGCACCCGATTCGGGTCATCGCAGCTGCGACGACACCCCTTGCGTGACGCACACCACGCGCCACACGTCCTTGGCCTCCCAGCCCGCGTCCAGGGCCTGGCGTACGGTGCGGCCGCCGAGTTCGGCCATCACGTGGTCCTGGGCGAAGGACTCCGCGTACGTCTCGCCGAAGTGCAGGTACATCCGTCGCCAGAACTCGGTCAGCCTCATGCGCCCAGTATCGGGCACCGGCCGGTCAGCGCGGCAGGGCGAGGATACCGGCGCCGTAGTAGTCGTGGTCCTGGCAGCCGACCTGGAGGGTCTGGGCGCAGTTGCCGTCGGCGGCGCGGGTGAGGGCGGCGGTGATCCGGTCGGGTCCCCAGTCGGGGTGCTGGGCGGCGGCCACGGCGACGGCGCCGGTGACGTGCGCGGCGGACATCGAGGTGCCGGCCAGCGCGGCGTACTTGCCGCCGGGCCAGTCGGAGACGACGGCGGCCTCGGTGCCGCCGTCGGGGTCGCCGCCGGGTGCGGTGAGGGTGATCCGGCCGTGGCCGTAGTTGCTGTAGGAGGCGGGCAGGCCGTTGCGGTCGACGGCGCCGACGGTGACCACGCCGGGCAGTTCGCCGGGCAGCCGGATGCATTCGGTGCCGAGTTCGCGGTCCTGCGGGGGGCCGTCGGTGCGGTCGTTGGGGCTGCGGTGGTCGGGGCGGGTGGCGGTGAGGTCCTGGGCGTCGTTGCCGGCCGAGGCGACCACCACGGCGCCCTTGCGCTGGGCGTAGGCGACGGCGCGGCCGACGGCGGCGATCAGCGCGGCCTGGTCGGCGTCCTCGGGGCAGTTGTACTTCCACGGGTCGGCGAAGTAGCTGTCGTTGATGGCGCGGGCGCCGTGGTCGGCGGCCCAGAGCATGCCGCAGACGATGTTCTCGGCGTAGTACTGGCCGAGCGGCCCGAGCAGCCGGACGGCGGCGATCCGCACCCCGGGGGCGACGCCGGTGACGCCGCGGCCGTCGCGGGCGGCGCCGACGATGCCGGCCACGTGGGTGCCGTGGCCGCTCTCGTTGATGGCAGCGTCGGGCCGCCAGGCGCCGCCGCGGGAGTCGGGGCGGCCGTCGGCGCAGGACGCGGAGGCGGCGGGGTCGACGGCGGCGCGCAGGTCGGGGTGGGTGTCGTCGACGCCGGAGTCGAGCACCGCGACGGTGACCTTGGCCAGCTGCTGGGCGGTGGGGACGGCGTCGGCGCGGTCGGCGGACCGGTCGGCCGGGCGGTCCAGCGGGGCGCGCAGCAGGGCGGTGCGGCCGGCCGGGCGCTCGACGGCGCCGATCATGGCCAGGTTCCAGTCGGCGCGCTCGCCGGGGTCGGGGACGGTGGCGGTGCTGTCCTCCTGGCCCTCCGCGGCGTCGGCGGCGGGGGCGCCGAACGCGGCACCGGCCAGCGGCCGGGGCGGCGACGGCACGGGGACGGTGCGGGTGGCGCCGACGGCGGCGGTGCCGGGCCGGCCGCGGAGCTTCGCGGCGAACCGGCCGCCGGCGTACGCGAGCACGGCGCCGATCTGCGGGTAGTCCTGGACGACCTGCCCGCCGGCCGCCCGGACCTGCTCGGCGGCGCGGCTCGCGCCCTGGGCGTCGGCGCGCTCGTCCAGCACCAGGTAGCTGAGGTAGGTGTCGTCGCTGCCGGTGACGTAGGGGACGGCGCCGCCGATCAGCAGCCCGGAGAGCAGGGTCGCGCCGAGCACGCGGACGCTGCGGCGCCGGGGGGTGCGTTCGGGGGCCTGGCTCGCCTGCTCCATCGCGCGATCTCCGCTCGTCGGCCGGCGGACTCCCGTGCGGCGGGGTCCGATTCATCACCCTATGAGCGATTTGTACTATTTGCTGGGCGGGTTGCGGCAGACGGTGACCGCCCCGCGAGCTGTCAGCGCGTCGGGGCACCATGGGTGCATGGCCACCTCCGCCCCTGACGCGCCCGGCACCCCGAACCCGCTGGACGGCTTCGCGCCGGCCACCCGCGCCTGGTTCACCGGCGCGTTCGCCGCCCCCACCGAGGCCCAGTCCCGGGCCTGGTCGGCGATCCGACTGGAGACGGACGTCCTGGTGGTCGCCCCGACCGGCTCCGGCAAGACCCTGGCGGCCTTCCTGTCCGCGCTGGACCGGCTGAGCTCCACCCCGCCCCCGGCCGACCCCAAGCGCCGCTGCCGGGTGCTCTACATCTCCCCGCTGAAGGCCCTCGCGGTGGACGTCGAACGCAACCTGCGCGCCCCGCTGGCCGGCCTGCGCCAGGCCTCCGTCCGCCTCGGCCTGCCCGAGCCGGAGGTCCAGGTCGGCATCCGCTCCGGCGACACCCCCGCCGCCGACCGCCGCAAGTTCGCCACCCACCCGCCGGACATCCTGATCACCACCCCCGAGTCGCTGTTCCTGCTGCTCACCTCCGCCTCCCGGGAGGCCCTGCGCGGCATCGACACGGTGATCCTGGACGAGGTGCACGCCGTGGCCGGCACCAAGCGCGGCGCGCACCTGGCGCTCAGCCTGGAGCGGCTGGACGAGCTGCTGGACCGCCCGGCCCGCCGGATCGGCCTGTCCGCCACCGTCCGCCCGGTCGAGGAGGTCGCCCGCTACCTCAGCCCGCAGCGCGGCGCGGCGATCGTCCAGCCCGGCAGCGACAAGCGCTTCGACCTGTCCGTCGTGGTACCCGTCCCCGACCTCGCCGACCTGCCCGCCACGCCCGCCGAAGAGTCCGACCCGCAGCGGCAGAGTTCGATCTGGCCGCACGTCGAGGAGCGGATCGTCGACCTGGTGCAGGCGCACCGCTCGACCATCGTGTTCGCCAACTCCCGCCGGCTCGCCGAGCGGCTGTGCAACCGGCTGAACGAGATCGCCTACGAGCGGGCCACCGGCGCCCCGCTGCCCGAGGCGCACGCCCCCGCCGAGCTGATGGGCGGCTCCGGCGCGGCCACCGGCGCCCCGCCACTGCTCGCCCGGGCCCACCACGGCTCCGTCTCCAAGGAGCAACGCGCCCTGGTGGAGGAGGAGTTGAAGGCCGGCCGGCTGCCCGCCGTGGTCGCCACCTCCAGCCTGGAGCTGGGCATCGACATGGGCGCCGTCGACCTGGTGGTGCAGGTCGAGTCGCCCCCGTCGGTCGCCTCCGGCCTGCAACGCGTCGGCCGGGCCGGCCACCAGGTCGGCGCGGTCTCCACCGGCGTGGTCTTCCCCAAGTACCGGGGCGACCTGGTGCAGTCCGCCGTGGTCACCGAACGGATGCGCTCCGGCGGCATCGAGGCCCTCCGCATCCCCCGCAACCCGCTGGACGTGCTCGCCCAGCAGCTCGTCGCGATGACCGCCCTGGACACCTGGGACGTCGACGAGCTGCTCACCGTCTGCCGCCGCGCCGCCCCGTTCGCCACCCTCCCGCAGTCCGCCTTCGACGGCGTCCTCGACATGCTGGCCGGCCGCTACCCGTCCGACGCCTTCGCCGAACTGCGCCCCCGCCTGGTCTGGGACCGCGTCGCCGGCACCGTCACCGGCCGCCCCGGCGCCCAGCGCCTCGCCGTCACCTCCGGCGGCACCATCCCCGACCGCGGCCTGTTCGGCGTCTTCATCGCCGGCGCCGACCCGAAGAAGGGCGGCGGCCGGGTCGGCGAGCTCGACGAGGAGATGGTCTACGAGTCCCGCGTCGGCGACGTGTTCACCCTCGGCACCACCTCCTGGCGGATCGAGGACATCACCCACGACAAGGTCCTCGTCACCCCCGCCCCCGGCATCCCCGGCCGACTCCCGTTCTGGAAGGGCGACTCGCTCGGCCGCCCGCTCGAACTCGGCCGCGCCGTCGGCGCGTTCGTCCGCGAGGTCGGCGCGATGGAACCCGCCGCCGCCACCGCCCGCCTGCGCGAGGCCGGCCTGGACGACTGGGCGTCCTCGAACGTGCTGTCCTACCTCGCCGAACAGCGCGAGGCCTGCGGCCACCTCCCCGACGACCGCACCATCGTGGTCGAACGCTTCCGCGACGAACTCGGCGACTGGCGGATCGTCGTCCACTCCCCCTTCGGCGCCCAGGTGCACGCCCCGTGGGCGCTCGCCATCGGCGCCCGGCTGCGCGAGAAGCACGGCCTGGACCCGCAGGTGATGCACGCCGACGACGGCATCGTGCTGCGCCTGCCGGACGCCGACCTGCTGGCCGACTTCCCCTCCGGCATCGCCGCGCCGCCCGCCGACGAGGCCCCGGTCGGCGCCGACGCCGCCGTCTTCGACTCCGCCGACATCGAACAGCTCGTCACCGACCAGGTCGGCGGCTCCGCCCTGTTCGCCGCCCGCTTCCGCGAGTGCGCCGGCCGCGCCCTGCTGCTGCCCCGCCGCAACCCCGGCAAGCGCACCCCGCTCTGGCAGCAGCGCCAGCGCGCCTCCCAACTCCTCGAAGTGGCCGCCGAGTACGGCTCCTTCCCGATCGTGCTGGAAGCCGTCCGCGAATGCCTCCAGGACGTCTTCGACGTCCCCGGCCTGGTCGAGCTGATGCGCGACCTGGAGTCCCGCGCCGTCCGCATGGTCGAGGTCACCACCCCCGAACCCTCCCCGTTCGCCCGCTCCCTGCTGTTCGGCTACGTCGCCCAGTTCCTGTACGAGGGCGACTCCCCGATCGCCGAACGCCGCGCCGCCGCCCTCTCCCTCGACTCCCGGCTGCTGTCCGAGCTCCTCGGCCAGGCCGAACTGCGCGAACTCCTCGACCCGAAGGTCCTCGCCGACCTGGAGGCCGAACTCCAGCGCCGCACCCCCGAACGCCGCATCAAGGACGCCGAGGGCGTCGCCGACGCCCTGCGCCTGCTCGGCCCGCTCAGCGAGACCGAACTCACCGAACGCGGCGCCGAACCGCTCTGGGCCCTCGAACTCGAAGCCGCCCGCCGGGTCATCCAGGTCCGGATCGGCGGCGAACTGCGCTGGTCCTCCATCGAGGACGCCGGCCGCCTGCGCGACGCCCTCGGCACCCCGCTGCCCGTCGGCGTCCCCGAGGCCTTCACCGAACCCGTCAAGGACCCGCTCGGCGACCTGCTGGCCCGCTACGCCCGCACCCACGGCCCGTTCACCGCCCACGACGCCGCCGACCGCTTCGGCCTCGGCACCGCCGTCGTCACCGGCACCCTGCACCGCCTCACCGCCGCCGGCCGCCTCGTCCAGGGCGAATTCCGGCCCGAAGCCACCGGCACCGCCCCCGAATGGTGCGACGCCGAAGTGCTGCGCCGCCTGCGCCGCCGCTCCCTCGCCGCGCTCCGCCAGGAGGTCGAGGCCGTCCCCCCGAAGGCCCTCGCCGCGTTCCTCCCCCAGTGGCAGCACCTCGCCGGCCACCGCCTGCGCGGCGCCGACGGCCTCTACCGCGTCGTCGAACAGCTCCAGGGCACCGCCCTGCCCGCCTCCGCCCTCGAGAAGCTCGTCCTGCCCGCCCGCCTCACCGACTACTCCCCCGGCCTGCTGGACGAACTCATGGCCGCCGGCGAGATCGGCTGGTCCGGCGCGGGCTCACTGCCCGGCAAGGACGGCTGGATCAGCCTCCACCTGCCCGAGAACGCCCACCTGCTGCGCCCCGAACCCCTCCCGCTCACCCCCGGGCCCGTCCACACCGCCCTGCTGGAGGCCCTCGCCGGCGGCTACGGCGCGTTCTTCCGCCAGCTCGCCGAATGCGTCCCCGACACCCCGGACGCCGAGATCGTCGACGCCCTGTGGGACTTGGTCTGGGCCGGGTACGTCACCAACGACACCCTCGCCCCGCTGCGGGGCCTGCTCGGCTCCGGCCGCACCGCCGGCGCGACCGCCCACCGAGCGCCGCGCTCCACCCCGCGCGGCCGCTACGGCGGCGCCGGCCGCGGCCTGGCCCGGCCCGGCTCCCGCACCGGCCCGCCGACGGCCGCCGGCCGCTGGTCGCTGCTGCCCTCCTTCGGCGGCGAACCCACCGCCCGCGCCGCCGCCCAGGCGCAGGCGCTGCTGGACCGGCACGGCATCCTCACCCGCGGCACCGTCGCCGCCGAACGGATCCCCGGCGGCTTCGCCGGCGTCTACCGCGTGCTGGCCGCCTTCGAGGAACGCGGCAAGGCCCGCCGCGGCTACTTCGTGGAGGGCCTCGGCGGCGCGCAGTTCGCCATGGAGGGCGCGGCGGACCGCCTCCGCTCGGTCAACTCCCGGCTGGAGCGGACCGGCGGCGACTGGTCCGCCACCGCTCCTGCGGAGGGCCCGCAGGCGATCGTGCTGGCCGCCGCCGACCCCGCCAACGCGTACGGCGCGGCCCTCTCCTGGCCGGAACCCCCGGAGGACACCACCGCCGCCCACCGCCCCGCCCGCAAGGCCGGCTCACTGGTCGCGCTGGTCGACGGCGAGCTCGTCCTCTACCTGGAGCGCGGCGGCAAGTCCCTGCTCACCTGGGCCACCGAGGGCCCCGCCCTGACCGCCGCCCTCGCCGCCCTGACCAAACCCCTCACCATCGAACGCATCAACGGCCACCCGGCCCTCACCAGCCCCTTGGGCCCCCACCTGGAAACGGCCGGATTCCACCCCACCCCGAAGGGCTACCGCATCCGCTGAACCCGTCCGCAAGGCCGCGATCACGGGCACGTCACGCTCCCGCGTCGCGCTCCTGTTCTGGCACCCTCGCGTGCACCGGAATGAGCCCGAACCCCCACCAGCCCGCCGCGAGCATGCCGAGGGCGGCACCGCCGGAAATCGCGGTGCCGCCCCTAAGCAGCAGTATCAGACCCAGGCCCACCAGTGCCGTCGCACCCAGCAGCAGCGCTCTGCGCATCGCGGGCTCCCTTCACTCGCCGCCCTCCGGGAACGGAGCGCGGAGTCGAGGTCCGGTCAGGCCGCCACCACGTCCATCGCCGCCTTGGGCGAGATGGACCCGGACCGGTCGACGCCGGGCGCCGGCAGCGGAACCGGTTCGAGCACCGGCCTCAGCAAGTCACCCTCGGAGAGGGTGGCCATCGCCGCAAGTTCGGCGAGCGACAGTTCGTCGCTGACCTCGCGCATGACCTCCGACATCCGCACGTCCAGTGCGTCGCAGATGGCGGAGAGCAACTCGGAGGACGCCTCCTTCTGACCCCGCTCTACCTCGGAGAGGTACCCGAGCGAAACCCTGGCGGCTGCCGACACCTCGCGGAGTGTGCGGCCCTGGCGCTGGCGCTGCCGACGCAGCACATCGCCCAGCAGGCGACGGAGCAGAATCATCGGTGCCTCCCTCCTCGGACTGCGGATCGAGATGTCACGACCCCACCGTACCGCCTTGTCCGTGTCCCGTGCGGGGACCGGGGTCGTGTTCACTCTGGGCTGCAAGGCGTCCCCTCCCCTGTTCTTCCCGTTCCTGGCCGTCGAACCACCCGTGACGGGCAGATGTCCGGCTCCGGACGCCCGGTCGACTTCCGGCCGACGCGGGGGCGGTCCGGCCGGGGTCGGCCCGGCCGGAGCATCCGGTCTAACACGTTCCTCCATCAGGTGCGGCGGGTTCGCGGGATTCCGCCCGACCCGGGCCGACTGTCGGCGATGCTCAGCGGTCGTCGGCGGCGCCGGTGAGCCGGCGCAGCAGCAGGTCGAGCGCGGCCTCCACCGACTGTTGCCGGATCATGTCACGCCCACCGGACAACCGGAGCGGCAGGGCTTCTGTTCCCCGCTCCCCGGCGAGGCCGACGTACACGGTGCCGACCGGCTGCCCGCCCTGCGGTTCGGGCCCGGCGACGCCGGTGGTGGCCAGCGCCCAGTCGGCGCCGAGCAGCCGCCGGACCCCCTCGGCCATCTGCCGGGCCACCACGGGGTGGACCGGCCCGTACACGTCGAGCAGGCCTTCGTCGACGCCGAGCACGGAGGCCTTGAGGTCGGTGGCGTACGCGGTGACGGAGCCCCGGAACGCCTGCGAGGCGCCGGGGACGTCGACCAGGGCCGCGGCCAGCAGGCCGCCGGTGAGCGACTCGGCGACGGCCAGGGTGGCGCCGTCGGACCGGAGCGCCGTCAGCAGGCGGGCGGCGAGGTCACTCACCGCGGCGCTCCCGGGCGATGCCCTCGCGGCGCAGCCGGACCGCCTGGACCACGTAGTCCAGGCCGGTGCCGACGGTGAGGACGACGGCGATGCCCATCATCACGGCGCGGGAGGTGGCCAGCGGGCCGGTGAGCACCAGCACGTACATGCCGACCGCGATGCCCTGGGTGAGGGTCTTGAGCTTGCCGCCCCGGCTGGCCGGGATGACGGCGTAGCGGATCACCCAGAACCGCATCAGCGTGATGCCGAGCTCGCGGGCCAGGATGACCGCGGTGACCCACCAGGGCAGGTCGCCGAGGATCGACAGGCCGATCAGGCCGGCGCCCATGATCGCCTTGTCGGCGATCGGGTCGGCGATCCGGCCGAAGTCGGTGATCAGGCCCTTGCTGCGGGCCAGGGCGCCGTCGAACACGTCGGTGATCATGGCGACGGCGAAGGCCGCCCAGGCGAACGCCCGCCACTTGGGGTCGTGCCCGCCGTCGGCGAACAGCAGGGCGGCGAAGACCGGGACCAGCAGCAGCCGGAACATCGTCAGCACGTTGGCGATGTTCCACAGGCCGGGCTCCGGCGGGACGGCGGCCGGGGTCGGCCGGGTCGCGGCCGGGGCCCCCGGCCCCTTGGTCATACGTCGGCTCCGAGCAGCGTGATCGCCTCGGCGACCAGGTCGACGCCCTCGGTGCCGACCACGGTGGCCCGGTAGAACTGCCCGATCTCGGCGTCGTCGGCGCCGAGCAGGGTGGTGAGGCCGTCGGTCTCGGGGGCCTGGTGGGCGGCGCGGCCCTCGATCACGCCGTCCTCGACCGACTCGACCAGCACGGTGATCTCGCTGCCGACGCGCTGTTCGGCGCGCTGCGCGGTGAGTTCCTCGGCGAGCTTGGAGAGCCGGGTGACGCGGTCGTCGACGACGTCCTGGTCGAGTTTGCCGTCGTAGCCGGCGGCCTCGGTGCCGTCCTCGTCGGAGTAGCCGAAGACGCCGATGGCGTCCAGGCCGGCGTGCGTGATGAACCGTTCCAGCTCCGCGAAGTCCTCCTCGGTCTCGCCGGGGAAGCCGACGATGAAGTTGGAGCGGGCGCCGGCCTCGGGGGCCTTGGCGCGGATCGACTCCAGCAGGCCGAGGAACTGCTCGGTGGAGCCGAAGCGGCGCATCCGGCGCAGCACGGCGGGCGCGGAGTGCTGGAACGACAGGTCGAAGTACGGCATGACCTTGTCGGTCCGGGTCATCACGTCGATCAGGCCGGGGCGCATCTCGGCGGGCTGCAGGTAGCTGACCCGGACCCGTTCGATGCCCTCGACGGCGGCGACCTCGGTGAGCAGGGTCTCCAGCAGGCGGATGTCGCCCAGGTCCTTGCCGTAGGAGGTGTTGTTCTCCGAGACGAGCATCACTTCGCGCACGCCCTGGCCGGCCAGCCAGACGGCCTCGTTCAGCACGTCGCTGGGGCGGCGGGAGATGAACGAGCCGCGGAAGGCCGGGATGGCGCAGAACGAGCAGCGGCGGTCGCAGCCGGAGGCCAGCTTGATCGAGGCGACGGGGGCGTCGTCCAGGCGCTTGCGCAGGGTGCGCGGGCCGGAGGCGGGGGCGAGGCCCTCGGGGAGGTCCTCGGGGGCGCCGTGGCCGGGCAGCGCGACCTCGGCGGCGGCGGCCTGTCGTTCGACGGGGGTGAGCGGGAGCAGCTTGCGGCGGTCGCGGGGCGTGTGGGCCTCGACGTGGCCGCCGGAGAGGATGGTGTTCAGGCGGGTGGAGATGTCGGCGTAGTCGTCGAAGCCGAGGACGCCGTCGGCTTCGGGGAGGGCGTCGGCGAGTTCCTTGCCGTAGCGCTCGGCCATGCAGCCGACGGCGACCACGGCCTGGGTCCGGCCGTGACCCTTGAGGTCGTTGGCCTCCAGCAGGGCGTCGACGGAGTCCTTCTTGGCGGCCTCGACGAACCCGCAGGTGTTGACGACGGCGACATCGGCTTCGCTGGCGTCGTCGACCAGCCGCCAGCCGTCGGCCTCCAGTCGCCCGGCGAGTTCCTCGGAGTCGACCTCGTTGCGGGCGCATCCGAGCGTGACCAGGGCGACAGTGCGGGGTTCAGGCATGACGCCAAGATTAACGCGCGCCCCCCGGTGGAGTTCCCCCCGGAGGGCGCGCGGCTTGTTCGAGCGGCCGGATCAGCCGGCCTGCGGGTCGCCGGGGGTGTAGGTGAGGTGCACGACCTGGCCGTCCTGCCCGGCCGGACCGAGGTCCTTGCCGTTGACGAACAGGTGCACGGCTCCGGCGTTGCCGATCACCAGGGTGATCTTCTTCGGGTCGGTGAAGGTCTGGTCCTGACCGGCTTCCAGGTTGTTGGAGAACAGCGACTTCCCGCTGCCGTCCTTGGCGGTGACCCAGCTCTTCTCCTGGCCGGCGACCAGCTTGACGGTGACCTTGTCCGCGGGGGCGGCGGCGATCGCGCCGCTGCTCGCCTCGGGGGCGGGCGGCTGCGCGGAGGCCGACACGGTGGCGGGGGCGGAGACGCCGGAGGGCAGCGGGGCGCTGGCCTCCCCGGGGCCGTTGCCGGTGGTGGACGAGGAGCCGACCAGGTTGTAGCCGATCAGCGCGACCACGGCGAGGATCGCGACGACCATGGCGGCGGTCCAGTTCGGGCGGCGGTGGTCGGTGACCTTGATCGGCCCGGCCTCGAACAGCCGGGTGGCGGGCGCGGCGCCGGCCCCGCCGTGCTCGGCGTCGTAGCGGGCGACCAGCGCCTCGCCGTCCAGGCCGACCTCGCGGGCCAGCAGCCGCAGGTGGCCGCGGGCGTAGAAGGCACCGCCGCAGCGGTCGAAGTCGTCGGCCTCGACGGCGTGCACGATCGGCACCCGGATCCGGGTGCGGGTGCTGACCTGGTCGACCGTCAGGCCGGCGTCGATGCGGGCCCTGGCGAGCAGCCGCCCGATGCTCGGCCCGTCGGCGGCGTGACTCGGTTCCGCGGGGTGCTCCGGGTTGACGGAGGCCGGCGCGGAGGAGCCGGGGGCGGAGCGGCGGGGGGACTTGCCGATGGTCACTGGGCACGCCTTTCGAGCGGAGGCCACCTGCTGAGGAACCAGTCTAGGGGTGGCGGCGTAACGTTTCTCAACCGGAGGGGGCCCGAACGTGCCACAGTCCGGCTACCGAAGTTGACGGGTGGTCACCTCGCTTTCCGGCCACCGGGACCACCCGTCGCTCACCCCCGCAGGGTGATCAGGACGCCGTCCAGCTCGTCCGGTTTGACCAGCACGTCGCGGGCCTTGGAGCCCTCGCTGGGGCCGACGATCCCGCGCGACTCCATCAGGTCCATCAGCCGGCCCGCCTTGGCGAAGCCGACCCGCAGCTTGCGCTGGAGCATCGAGGTGGAGCCGAACTGGGTGGTGACGACCAGCTCGACGGCCTGGACCAGCAGGTCGAGGTCGTCGCCGATCTCCTCGTCGATCTCCTTCTTCGGCCCGGAGCCGACCACCACGTCGTCCCGGTAGCTCGCCGTCAGCTGGTCCTTGCAGTGCTGGACGATCTTGGCGATCTCCGCCTCGGTGACGAACGCGCCCTGCATCCGGACCGGCTTGGAGGCGCCCATCGGCAGGAACAGCGCGTCGCCCTTGCCGATCAGCTTCTCCGCGCCGGGCTGGTCGAGGATGACCCGGGAGTCGGCCATCGCCGAGGTGGCGAAGGCCAGCCGGGACGGCACGTTGGCCTTGATCAGGCCGGTGACCACGTCCACCGAGGGGCGCTGGGTGGCCAGCACCAGGTGGATGCCGGCGGCCCGGGCGAGCTGGGTGATCCGGACCACCGAGTCCTCGACGTCGCGCGGGGCGACCATCATCAGGTCGGCCAGCTCGTCGACGATCACCAGCAGGTACGGGTACGGCGTCAGCTCGCGCTCGCTGCCCGGCGGCGGCTGCACGGTGCCGGCCCGCACCGCGGCGTTGAAGTCGTCGACGTGCCGGAAGCCGTAGGCCGCCAGGTCGTCGTAGCGCATGTCCATCTCGCGCACCACCCACTGGAGGGCCTCGGCGGCCTTCTTCGGGTTGGTGATGATCGGGGTGATCAGGTGCGGGATGCCCTCGTAGGCGGTCAGCTCGACCCGCTTGGGGTCGACCAGCACCATCCGGACCTGCTCGGGGGTGGCGCGCACCAGCACCGAGGTGATCAGGCAGTTGATGCAGGACGACTTGCCCGCGCCGGTGGCGCCGGCCACCAGCACGTGCGGCATCTTCGCCAGGTTGGCCATCACGGTGTGGCCCTCGACGTCCTTGCCCATGCCGACCACCATCGGGTGGCTGTCCTCGGCGGCGCTGCGCGAGCGCAGCAGGTCGCCGAGGGTGACCATCTCGCGGTCCCGGTTGGGGATCTCCACGCCGACCGCGGACTTGCCGGGGATCGGCGAGATGATCCGCACGTCGGGGGTGGCCACCGCGTAGGCGATGTTCTTCGCCAGCGCGGTGATCCGCTCGACCTTGACGGCGGGACCGAGCTCGACCTCGTAGCGGGTGACCGTCGGGCCGCGGCTGAACCCGGTGACCTTGGCGTCCACCTTGAACTCGGCGAACACGCCGGTGAGCTGGGCGACGATGTCCTCGTTGACCTGCGAGCGGGCCTTGGCGGGGGCGCCGCGCTCCAGCAGGTCCATCGACGGCAGGGCGTAGGAGATGTCGCCGGACAGCTGGAGCTGTTCCATCCGGGCGGGGGCCTCGCCGTGGCCGTCGGGGGCCGCGGCGGCGGGCGGCTCGGACGGCCAGGGCTCCTCCGGGGGCGCCGTGTTGTCCTTGACCTGGCCGATCGCGCTGGCCAGGTCGGGCGAGCCGGCCACGCCGAACAGCAGCGCGCCGTCCACCAGGTCGGCGGCGGCTCCGGCGGCCAGGTCCCGGGTCTGGTACGGGTCCTTCTCGAAGGAGAGCGGCGCGGACTCGGCGAGCGCCTCCTCGTCGGCCTTGCGGCGGCGGCGCTTGCGGCGGGCGGAGAGCTCGTCGTTCTCGATGGTGATCGGCAGCGCGTCCGGGTCGGCGTCCTCCGGCGGGGCGGTGGAGTACTCGCGGTCCGCGCCGTCGGCCTCGGCGTCCTCGAAGTCGCCGGGCAGCGGCTCGGCCATGCCCAGGCGCACGCCCAGCAGGCGCAGCCGCTGCGGGATGCGGTTGATCGGGGTGGCGGTGACCACCAGCAGGCCGAAGACGGCGAGCAGCAGCAGCAGCGGGACGGCCAGCGGCGGGCCGGCGGCGGCCATCATCGGGGTGGAGCCGGCCCAGCCGATCAGGCCGCCGGCCTGCCGGATCCGGGTGGCGCCGGAGCCCATCGCGGGCGCGCCGCAGCCGATGTGGACCAGGCCGAGCACGGCGATCACCAGCGCGGTCAGGCCGATCACTATCCGGCCGTTGGCCTCGGGCACCTCGGGGTGGCGCATCAGGCGGACGGTGACGGCGCCCAGCAGGAACGGCACCAGCACGTCGAGCCGGCCGAACAGGCCGGAGACCACGTTGGTGGCGGCCTCGCCGAGCCAGCCCTGCGGGCTGAACCAGGTGCCGGCCGCGGTGACCAGGGTGAGCGCCAGCAGCAGCAGCGCCACGCCGTCCCTGCGGTGCTCGGGGTGCAGGTTGCGGGCGCCGTTCCCGTAGCTGCGGAACACCGCGCCGACCGCGTGCGCCAGGCCCAGCCAGATGCGGCGCAGGGCCCGGAAGAGTATCGGCCGGGGCGGGGGCGGCGTGGGGGCGGCCGCCTTCTTGGCCGGGGCCTTCTTCGCCGGGGCCTTCTTGGCGGCGGGCTTGGCGGCCGGTTTGGCGGCGGCGGCCTTCTTGGCCGGTGTCTTCTTGGCCGGCCCGGGCTTGCTGGTGCGTGCGGCGGCGCTTCCGGGCGTTCGTGTGGCCATGGAGGGCAGCCTACCGGCGCAACCCTGCCCCCGACATGCGCGGGCGCACTTCGGCGGGTTGCGCCGTCAACGCGCCGTCAGCGCCCCGAGAACCACCCGGACGAGTGACGCTGACAGGCGTTCAGTTGGCGCCGGGGCGCAGCGCGTCGAGCGCCCGGCGCAGGCCGGCCAGTTTGCGCTCCAGGTGAGCGGCGGTCGCGGCCGCGCCGGCGCCGTCGGAGCCCGCGTCGAGCTGCTTGGTGAGCGCCTCGGCCTGCTCCTCGACGGCGGCCAGCCGGGCCGACAGCTCGCCGAGCAGCGCCCCGCCGACGACCGGTTCGCCGTCCGTCTCCAGTTGCAGGCGCAGCAGCGCGGCCTGCTCCTTGAGCTGGGTGTTCTTCTGGTAGAGGTCGACGAAGACGGAGACCTTGGCGCGCAGCACCCATGGGTCGAAGGGCTTCGAGATGTAGTCGACCGCGCCGGCCGCGTAGCCGCGGAAGGTGTGGTGCGGACCGTGGTTGATCGCGGTCAGGAAGATGATCGGAATGTCCCTGGTCCGCTCGCGGCGCTTGATGTGCGCGGCGGTCTCGAAGCCGTCCATGCCGGGCATCTGGACGTCCAGCAGGATGACCGCGAAATCGTCGGTGAGGAGCGCCTTGAGCGCCTCCTCGCCGGAGGAGGCGCGCACCAACGTCTGGTCGAGCGCGGAGAGGATCGCCTCCAGGGCGAGCAGGTTCTCCGGACGGTCGTCGACCAGGAGGATCTTCGCCTTCTGCACCAGGACCCGCCCTCCTGCCGGTTGTTTCCCCAGAGCGGGCACCTTCGTGCCGCCCATCACTGCCCCGGTCATGCTAGCCGTACCCCCTTGCCCGCCACAGGCCCGGTGCCGGCCGTCACCGTCCGGTCACTGTTGGCAACGACGGGTGACCTTACCGGGTTCCCGGCCGGGGCCGCCAGCGTGGGCGGCCCCGGCGCGCGGCGGTTACCTGACGGGCAGGTGCTGGCGCATCACCGCCAACAGGTGGTCGGTCTCCACGGGTTTGGTGATGTGGTCGGTGGCGCCGGCCTGCAGGCTCTTCTCCCGGTCGCCCTTCATCGCCTTGGCGGTCAGCGCGATGATCGGCAGCCCGGCGAACCGGGGCATCCGGCGGATCTGCTCGGTGGTCGCGTAGCCGTCCAGCTCCGGCATCATGATGTCCATCAGCACCAGGGCGACGTCCTCGTGCTGTTCGAGCATCTCGATGCCCTCGCGGCCGTTCTCGGCGTACAGCACGGTCAGGCCGTACTGCTCCAGCACGCTGGTGAGGGCGAACACGTTGCGGATGTCGTCGTCGACGATCAGCACCCGCTCGCCGTCGAAGCGGACCGGGGTGCCGGCGTTGGTGCGGACCGGCTCGCCCTGGCGCGGGATGGACTCCTCGGACGGGCGGGGGGCCTCCTCGGGGCGGGCGGCGCGGCGGCGCTCCAGGGTGGAGCGGCGGCGTTCCTCGGCCAGGCCGCGGGCCTCCTGGGTCCACTGCTCGGCGGGCGTGCGGGAGGGCTCCAGGGCGCGCGGCGCGGCGCCGCGCTCCAGGGCGACCGGCTCCGGCCCCTCGCTGCGCAGCGGCAGGTAGAGGGTGAAGGTGGAGCCGCGGCCGATCTCGCTGGCCACGTGGATCTCGCCGCCGAGCAGGCGGGCGATCTCCCGGCTGATGGACAGCCCGAGGCCGGTGCCGCCGTACTTGCGGCTGGTGCCGCCGTCGGCCTGCTTGAAGGCCTCGAAGATCTCCCGGAGCTTGTTGCCGGGGATGCCGATGCCGGTGTCGGAGACCGAGAAGGCGATCAGCTGCTCGTCGGGGTCGCTGATGGTGCCGGTCTCCAGCAGCTGTTCGCGCACGTGCTGGGGGGCGTCCGGGCCGGTGACCGGGCGGATCATCAGCTCGACCGCGCCCGCGTCGGTGAACTTCACCGCGTTGGACAGCAGGTTGCGCAGCACCTGCTGGAGGCGCTGTTCGTCGGTGTGCAGGGTGATCGGCAGGTCCGGGGAGACCCGGACGGCGAAGTCCAGGTTCTTCTCGGCGGTGAGCGGCCGGAACGCGGCCTCCACGTAGTCGACCAGCTGCACCAGGGCGATCCGGGCCGGGCGGACGTCCATCTTGCCGGCCTCGACCTTGGACAGGTCGAGGATGTCGTTGATCAGCTGGAGCAGGTCGCTGCCCGCGCCGTGGATGGTCTCGGCGAACTCGACCTGCTTGGCGGACAGGTTGCCCTCGTTGTTGTCGGAGAGCAGCTTGGCCAGGATCAGCAGCGAGTTGAGCGGGGTGCGCAGCTCGTGCGACATGTTGGCGAGGAACTCGCTCTTGTAGCGGGAGGCCAGCGCGAGCTGTTCGGCGCGCTCCTCCAGGATCTGCCGGGCCTCCTCGATCTCGCTGTTCTTGATCTCGATGTCGCGGTTCTGCTGGGCGAGTTGCTCGGCCTTCTCCTGCAACTCCTCGTTGGTGCGCTCCAGTTCCTCCTGGCGGGCCTCCAGTTCGGCGGAGCGCATGGAGAGTTCGGCGGTCAGCCGCTGGGACTCCAGCAGCAGGCCCTCGGTCTTGGTGTTGACCGAGATGGTGTTGACGGTGACGCCGATCTGGTCGGCGATCTGGATCAGGAAGTCCAGCGCGACGGTGGTGAAGCTGGAGAAGGTGGCGAGTTCGATCACGCCGAGCAGCCGGTCCTCGAACAGCACCGGCATCACCACCACGTGCGCCGGGGAGGACTCGCCGAGCCCGGAGGAGATCTTCAGGTAGCCGGGCGGGGTCTCCTTGAGCACGATCGGCCGCTTCTCGACGGCGGCCTGCCCGATCAGGCCCTCGCCGAGCCGGAAGGTGGTGGGCATGGTGCGCCGGTGGTAGCCGTAGGAGCCGATCAGGCGCAGCACGATGTCGTTCTCGTCGTCGTCCTCGGTGACGAGTTCGGCGGTGCGGCCGGCCGGCTGGGCGAGGAAGAACGCGCCGTGCTGGGCGGAGACCACCGGGGTGAGCTCGCTCATGATCAGCGAGGCGACGGCGGACAGGTCGCGGCGGCCCTGCAGCAGGCCGGACATCCGGGCCAGGTTGGACTTGAGCCAGTCCTGTTCCTTGTTGGTCCGGGTGGTCTCGCGCAGGTTGGCGATCATCTGGTTGATGTTGTCCTTGAGCTCGTCGAGCTCGCCGGACGCGTCCACGTTGATCCGCAGCGACAGGTCGCCCCTGGTGACGGCGGTGGCGACCTGGGCGATCGCGCGGACCTGCCTGGTCAGGTTGTTGGCGAGTTCGTTCACCGACTCGGTCAGGTCCTGCCAGGTTCCGGCCACGCCGGGGACGCGGGCCTGGCCGCCGAGGCGGCCGTCGGTGCCGACCTCGCGGGCGACCCGGGTGACCTCGTCGGCGAACGCGGACAGCTGGTCGACCATGGTGTTGATGCTGGTCTTGAGCTCCAGGATCTCGCCGCGCGCGTCGACGTCGATCTTCTGCGAGAGGTCGCCGCGGGCCACGGCGGTGATCACGAGTGCGATGTTGCGGACCTGGCCGGTGAGGTTGTTGGCCATCAGGTTGACGTTCTCGGTCAGGTCCTTCCAGATGCCGGCCACGCCCGGCACGCCGGCCTGGCCGCCCAGGATGCCGTCGGTGCCCACCTCGCGGGCCACCCGGGTCACTTCGACGGCGAACGCCGAGAGCTGGTCGACCATGGTGTTCAGGGTGTCGGCGAGCGCCGCGACCTCGCCGGCCGCGTCGATGGCGATCTTCTTGGACAGGTCGCCGCGTGCCACCGCGGACGCCACCTCGGCGATGTTGCGCACCTGGGAGGTGAGGTTGGACGCCATCAGGTTGACGTTGTCGGTCAGGTCGCGCCAGATGCCGGAGACCCCGGACACCCGGGCCTGACCGCCCAGGATGCCGTCGGTGCCGACCTCGCGGGCGACGCGGGTGACCTCGTCGGCGAACGCGGACAGCTGCTCGACCATGGTGTTGACGGTGGTGACGAGTTCGCGGATCTCGCCCTTCGCGTCCACGGTGATCTTCTTGGAGACGTCGCCGCGCGCCACGGCGGTGGTCACCTCGGCGATCGAACGCACCTGGCTGGTCAGGTTGTTGGCCATCAGGTTCACCGAGTTGGTGAGGTCCTTCCAGGTGCCGGAGACCCCGGGCACGCTGGCCTGGCCGCCGAGGATGCCCTCGGTGCCGACGTCCCGGGCGACCCGGGTGACCTCGTCGGCGAAGGCCGACAGCTGGTCGACCATGGTGTTGATGGTGTTCTTCAGCTCCAGGATCTCGCCGCGCGCGTCCACCTGGATCTTCTGCGACAGGTCGCCCTTGGCGACCGCGGTGGTCACCTGGGCGATGTTGCGGACCTGCGACGTCAGGTTGTTGGCCATCGAGTTGACGTTCTCGGTCAGGTCCTTCCAGACGCCGGCCACGCCCGGCACCTGCGCCTGCCCGCCGAGGATGCCCTCGGTGCCGACCGCGCGCGCCACCCGGGTCACCTGCTCGGCGAAGCCGGACAGCTGGTCGACCATGGTGTTGATGGTGTTCTTCAGCTCCAGGATCTCGCCGCGCGCGTCGACCTCGATCTTGCGCGACAGGTCGCCCTTGGCGACCGCCGTGGTCACTTCCGCGATGTTGCGGACCTGGGCGGTCAGGTTGGCGGCCATGAAGTTCACCGAGTCGGTCAGGTCGCGCCACACGCCGGCCACCCCCGACACCTGCGCCTGGCCGCCGAGGCGGCCCTCGGTGCCCACGTCGCGGGCGACCGTGGTCACCTGCGCGGCGAAGGAGTTGAGCTGGTCCACCATCGTGTTGACGGTGTTCTTCAGCTCCAGCATCTCGCCGTCGACGTCGACGGTGACCTTGCGCGACAGGTCGCCCCGGGCCACCGCGGTGGTCACCTCCGCGATGTTGCGGACCTGCGCGGTCAGCCGCCCGGCCATGGTGTTGACCGAGTCGGCGAGGTCCTTCCAGGAGCCGGAGACGCTGCGCACCCGGGCCTGCCCGCCGAGCTTGCCCTCGGTGCCGACCTCGATCGCCACCCGGGTGACCTGCTCGGTGAACTCGCTGAGCTGGTCGACCAGCCCGTTGACGGTGCGGCCGACCTTCAGGAACTCGCCGCGCAGCGGGTAGCTCGCGCCGGTGGTGTGCACCGAGCGCAGCTCCATGGTCTGCGTCAGGTCGCCCTCGGCGATCGAGGACAGCACCCGGCCGACCTCCGCCATCGGCCGCGCCAGGTCGTCGATCAGCGCGTTGCAGTTGTCGACGGCCGCCATCCAGGCGCCCTCGCCGACACCGGTCTCCAGGCGCTCCGACAGCCGGCCCTCGCGGCCCACCGCCCGCCGCACCCGGGCCAGTTCACCGGTCAGGTGCTGGTTGCGCTCGGCGACCTCGTTGAACACCGCGGCGATCTCGGCCAGCAGGCCGTCGCCCGGGAAGGTCAGCCGGCGGCGGAAGTTGCCGTCGCGCATCGCGGTCAGCGCGGCCAGCAGCTTGCGCAGCTCCGCGGGCTCCGCGCCGCGCCCGGGGCTGCCGCCCTGGCGCCGGCCGCCGGCCCGCGAGGGGGGCGCCGGCCGGGTGCCGCGCGCAGCGGCCGTCGTGGTAGCGGACACGTCCTTGGTCGCCGAACTCAACGAGGCCCTCCCAGGTCCTGACTGTCACCGCGGCGGAAGGACCGGAGAACGGCCCTCGACTCCCCGCCGTCCCCTCGACCGTACTGCGGTGGCGACGGCACACGGACCCCCCAGTGTGACAGCACTGGCACCCGGTGTCGGACCGGTTGCACGGGGTTCCCCCGGACGACCAGGGGAACGACCGGGGAAAGTGGTGAAGGAAATCACCCCCAGGGGCTTGTTTCGGCTCCCAGCCCCCGCGGGGTACCAACCGGAAAGTAGGGTGGAGGGCCGCACCGTGCCGAGGCGACCCAGCCCCGGCCCGCCGCAGATCCTGAACCACCCGCCGTACCAGCAGCAGAGGAGACGTGGCCGTGGTCACCGCGCGCGCAGCCGCCACCTTCGAACCGGTCGACCGGTCGGCCGCCGCGGCCCGCGGCTTCGTCCGGGACGCCCTGCTCGGGTGGGACCTGCCCGAGGTGGTGGACGACGCGGTGGTGCTGGTCAGCGAACTGGTCACGAACGCCGTGGTGCACGCCGGGACGGCCGCCGAGGTGGCCTGCCTGCGAGAGCAGGACACCGTCCGGATCGAGGTCAGCGACCGACACCCGGAGCGCGGCCAGAACTCGTTCGCCAACGTGACGCTCAACTCGGACCGCTACGGCGACCCGGACAGCGAGGGCGGGCGCGGCCTGCTGATGTGCTCGGCGCTGTCCAGCAGTTGGGGCGTCGACTACGCGGCCGGCCGGAAGACCGTGTGGTTCCGCCTGGCCCTGCCCGAGCAGCAGCCCGGCACCCGCTACGCGCTGCCCAGCCTGCCCGGCGGCGAACTGCCCCCGGCGGACGGACCGGTGCGCGTCGCGGTGGTCCAGCTCGACGACCACGGCCGGATCCGGCACTGGAACGCCGACGCCGAATCGCTCTTCCACCGCCCCGCCGACGCCGTCTTCGGCCGCCCCTGGGCCGAGCTCGCGGTGTGGCCGCAGACCCCCGGCCTCGGCCTCGGCGACACCCTGCGGCTGGCCCGCTGGGAGGGCAGCTACGCGGTGCGCGGCGGCGACGGCGCCACCCGCGAGGTGTACGGCACGCACGTGCGGCTGCGCGACAGCGCGGGCCTGCCGGTGGTGCTGTGCCTGCTGGTGCGCGAGTCCGACCGGGCGGTGCTGCGCACCCCGGGCACCGGCGCGTCCGCCGAGGCCGCGACCACCACCGTGGTCGAACCGCTCGACCTGCTGGTCGGCCCGGTCTCCCCCGACGACCTGTCCAGCCTGCTGCAGCGGATCGTCGAACGCGCCCGCGACCTGCTCGACGCGGACGCCGCCTACCTGCTGCTCACCAGCGAGGACGAGACCGAGTTCGAACTGCGCGCCGCCACCGGCCTGGCCGGCCCGACCCGCCGCTTCGCCCGGCTGCCGATCGACGGCGGCGCCGGCCGGTTCGACTCGGCCCGGCTGCCGGCCGTCCACGAGGACCTGGCGGTGCGGCCCGGCGCGGCACCGCTGCTGGCCGGCACCGACCTGCGGTCGCTGATCACCGTCCCGCTGAAGGTCGAGGGCCGGCTGACCGGCTCGCTCGGGGTGGCCGCCGCCCCGCCCGGCCGGTACGACAACGAGGACGCGCTGCGCCTGCAGTTCGCCGCCGACCGGATCGCGCTGGCCCTGGAGAGCGCCCGGCTCGGCGAGCTGGAGCGGCTGCGGCGCGGCTCGCTGTCCTTCCTGGTGGAGGCCTCCGACCTGCTCGCGGGCACCCTGGAGCACGAGCAGACGCTCGCCCTGATGGCGCAGATGGCGATCCCCACCCTGGCGTCCTGGTGCGCCGTCTACACCAGCGCGGACGCCGCCGCCGGCGCCGAGCTCGCCTTCGTGCTGCACGAGGACGAGGACCGGATCGACCCGCTGCGCGCCCTGCTCGACAAGTCCCCCGCCCCGGAGGCGGTGTTCAGCCCCGGCGCGCGCAGCTGGACGGCGCCCGCCGACACCGCCCGTGCGCTGGGCCTGGCCGACAGCCCCGAACTGGCCGGGCTGCTCGGCGAGACGGTGGTGCTGCCGCTGTCCGCCCGCAACCGGGTGATCGGCCTGCTGGTGCTCGGCACCCGGCGCGGCGTCCGGTTCCGCCAGGAGATCCTGGAGCTCGGCGAGGACCTCTCCCGCCGCGCCGCCCTGGCCCTCGACAACTCCCGCCTGTACTCCGAGCGCACCGCCACCTCGCAGGCCTTCCAGCGCGCCCTGCTGCCGCCGGAGCTGCCGAAGATCCCCGGCGTCGAGGTCGAGGTGTTCTACCAGGCCGCCGGCGAGGGCAACGAGGTCGGCGGCGACTTCTACGACCTGTTCCCGATCCGCGAGGGCACCTACGGCTTCGCCATCGGCGACGTCTGCGGCACCGGCCCCGAGGCCGCCTCGGTGACGGGCCTGGCCCGCCACTCGCTGCGCCTGCTGGCCCGCGAGGGCCTGAACGCCCCGCAGGTCCTCACCCGGCTGAACGCGGCGATCCTGGACGAGGGCAGCCGGGCCCGCTTCCTCACCCTGCTGTACGGCGAGTTGACGCCCCGCGAGGACGGCTCGACCCTGCTGTCGCTGGTCTGCGCGGGCCACCCGCTGCCGCTGCGGCTGCGCACCGACGGGCAGGTCGACCAGGCCGCCTCGCCGCAGCCGCTGCTCGGCGTCATGGACGAACTCGACCTGACCGCCGAGGAGTTGGTGCTCGCCCCGGGCGAGGTGCTGCTGTGCGTGACGGACGGCGTCACCGAACGCCGGGAGGGCCGCCGGATGCTCGGCGACGAGGGCCTGATCGAGGTGCTGACCGGCTGCGCGGGCCTCACCGCGGGCGCGGTCGCCGCCCGGGTGCACCGCGCGGTGGAGCGCTTCGCGCCCGAGCCGCCGTCCGACGACATGGCGATCCTGACCCTGCGCATCCCGACCCAGCGCCACAACTAGGACTTGTCCGGTCGATCATGTGCGGAGCCAGATGACCAGGGCTGCTGCGGTGACGGTTCCGAGGTAGACGTATCCGCGTTTGTCGTAGCG
>NZ_JBSGDD010000072.1:0-39484 GCF_053602195.1 Kitasatospora sp. NPDC004531
ACCGAGAAGCGTGAAGCACTGTTGTTGTATCTCGGCAGGGCGCAGCAGAAGGCCGGGGAGCTGTGTGCTGTGGCTCATGTGGCGGGAGCGGCCCTCGAAGTCGCCGAGGCCGTAGTCGCGGTGCAGCCGCTCGACGGTGTCGGCGGAGCGGCCGCGCAGCTCGGCGAGGCCGACCAGCTCGGGCAGCCGGTGCACCGGCAGGTCGGTCACCCAGTAGGTGCGCGGCTGGGAACGCCCGAACGGCCACTCGACCACCAGGTGGCGGGGCGCGGCGGGCACCAGCTCGGCGAAGCGGCCGCGGCGGGCGCTGCGCCCGTCGGACAGCGGCACCACCAGGAACTGCGAGTGCCGCACCCGGGCGCTCGGCCCCTCCCGCCAGGCCAGCACCGCGCGTTCGCCCTGCGGGACCAGCTCGTCGGCGAGCTCGCCGGCCCGCCGGCGGACGGTGGCGGTGCTCCGGCGCACCGGCCGGGAGCCGCCGTGGGTGACCGGCAGGGCCCGCTGGGCGCCGGTGGCGCAGACCGGCAGCGCGGTGCCGGCGCCGACCTGGACCAGGTAGCCCAGCCCGCGCTCCTCCAGGCCGAGCAGCAGCGGCTCGACCTCCTTCTCGTTGCTCCAGTCGGCGAGCACCGGGGCGCTGGGCACGTCCCAGCCGAGTATCTCGTCGACCGAGTCGAGCAGGTGCTGCCAGCGCGGCAGGTGCCGGGCCTCCTCGGGGAGGTGCGCCTGGGTGCGCAGCTCCAGGTCGGTGTCCCAGTGCCGGGGCAGCGCCAGCTGCCAGGTGACCGGCTGGGCGCCGTGCGGGAGGATCAGCGAAGTGGCCATCGCCAGCTGGCAGTTCATGGTGCGGCCCTCGGCCGGGACGAACTGGCGGGCGACGCCGGCCGAGCGGGTGCCGTTCTTGGCGAACACCACGTCGTCGACGGCCCAGGCGTGCGGGGCGGCCGCCGCGGCGACCAGCTCGGCGAGCCGGCGGCGGACCTCGCCCACCCCCCAGGTGGACTGGTTGACGAACTGCTGGATGGGCTGCACCATGCGTCGGCCGAGCACCTGCTCGGAGATGTTGGCGGGAGTTCTGCGGCCGTCCGCCTGGCGCAGGCCGCGCAGGTAGACCTCGCCCCAGCGCCGTTGGTCGGAGCGGGCGAAGCAGCTGAAGAGCTCGTGGCAGTATGCGGAGATTCCGTCCTGCCGCAGGCCGGCGTGCGGTGTACGGAAGTTCGAAATCATGGACACAATCGATCCTTGGGTGAGGTCTGGCGCGATGGCGGTCGGGCCGGGCCCCGCCCCCGCCGGGTGGGGCCGGCGGGGGCGGGGCGGCGGGTCAGTCCGTGACGCAGGTCCGGTCCTCGTCGACCAGGAAGGCGTCGGTGGCCAGCAGGGCCTGGGTGACCTCGGGGAGATTGCAGCCGACGATCACGAAGTCGACGTCGAGGCCCATCTTGGCGCGCTGGAACAGCAGTTCGTTGATGGCCGGGCGGCCGATCTCGGTCACCTTGCAGAGGTGGAACTCCACCCGGCGGGGCTCCACCGACAGCGCCTCGGTCAGGCAGCGGCGGAACTTCTCCAGCTCGTCGCGGTCGATCACGCCCTCGCAGTGGATGTGCGCGGTCTTGCCGTCGAAGTCGCTGGAGACCCGCAGCCGCATGTCGGCCGGCTCGATGTCCACCCGGACCTTCAGCGGACGGCTGGTCAGCGGCAGCCGGACGGTCAACTGCTTGGGGTCGAAGTCCTCGTACGGCTCGTCGTCGATCCACACCCGGTCGATCTGCACCGAGCCGGCCGGCAGCAGGTCCGGCGACACCCGCAGCACGTGGTCCGGGAACGCCCCGGGCTGCGGCCGGAAGTGCAGGGTGAGCGGCGCCGAGGTGATCAGCAGACCGGTGTAGGCGGCGGCCAGGTAGCACAGCTCCAGCGCGTGGTAGCCGGCCATCGAGTGGCTGCCCTTGAGCCGCTCGGTGCCGACCAGGTACGGGATGCCGTTGGCCAGCACGTTGAAGTACACGCCGCCGTCGTCGTAGTCGAGGAAGTTGGCGTTGTAGAACGCGGCCGACTCGCGGGCCAGGCGGCGGTGCTCCGGGTCGCCGGAGACGCCGGCCAGGATCAGGTAGGCCAGGATCGCCTGCTCCTGCTGCCACCAGGCCTTGCGGTCGTGCCACACCAGGTGGTGGGCGCCGGTGTCCGGGTCGGCCACCCGCTCCACCACGTCGTACCAGCCGCCGCGCTGCTGGTCGCTGCCCACCGCCGGCATCAACTCGGCGATCCGCTCGGCCAGTTCGGAGTAGCGCTCCTTGTCGTGCAGGGCGCGGATCCGGGTCAGGTTCCAGGCGATCTTGAGGTTGTGGCCGACCACCGCGCGGTTCTGCTGCCAGCCCCAGGTGCGGTCGGCGCTCCAGTCGCCGTGGAATCGCTCCTGGACGAACGGGCTGTCCGGCTCGTCGGGGAAGCGCTCGGCGATGGTGTCCGCGGTCTCCTCCAGCAGCTTGGAGAAGTCCTCCCGGCCGGTGGCGAGGTACGCGTTGATCAGGTACGCCGGGGCGTGGTCGCCGATCGAGTTCCAGTTCTTGCGGGACCGGTTGCGGCCGAGCGAGTCGGCCCGCGGGTCCATGGTGATCGGGTCGAGGTGGGAGAAGAAGCCGCCCTGCTCCTCGTCCCGGAAGTAGCGCTCGAACAGGGCGACCGTGCGGTCGATGTCGTCGAGGATCCGCGGGTCGCCGGTGATCCGGTAGGTCTGGGTCGGCCCGGCCAGCGCGTAGATCTGCTCGTACATCGGGATGGCGTCGAAGTCGTCGCCGAACTCCGAGGCGTAGACCTTGCGTTGGCCGGCCTCGGTGATGTCGATGCCGTGGTACCAGTAGACGACGCCGTCCGAGTCGTCGGCGACCCGCATGTGCTCGCGCAGGTACTCGGTGCCGGACTCGGCGGCACTTAAGAACCGCTCCTCGCCGGTGAGCATGAACGCGGTCGCCAGGCCGTAGACCAGCCGGGAGATGGTGTCGGTCTCCTGCCGCACGTCCTCGCCGGCGAAGTCCGGCACGTGCGTGCCGCTCAGCGTCAGCCGGGTGCGGAAGTTGCGCCAGTCGTACCGGCCGTCCTTGTCGGGGCCGTCCGGGAAGTGGCCGCGCAGGTAGAAGTCGGCGATCTCGGCCGCCTGCTGCACCCACCAGGTGGGGTGCTCGAAGACGTAGCTGCCGCGGGTGGTCTCCGGGAAGGTGATCTGCCGGGCCTCGATCCGCTCCCCGCCGTCCCACCGGTAGAACAGGCCGTAGACGAAGACGTACCGGCCCTCGGCCAGCATGTCGCGGGTGGCCTCGCCGGTGTCGCGGGGGGCGTCGCCCAGGTTGCGGACGATCTCCGAGCTCAGGAAGCCGTTCAGGTGGATGGTGAACTCGCGCCCGTCCGAGGTCCGCAGGCCGAACCGGTCGTTCGCGGGGTCGTAGTGGGTGACGTAGCCGGCGATGCTGTCGGAGTACATCCGCCGGGTGTCGGGTGCGTTCATCGGTGTGTTCCTCCCTCGTCGGGCAGCGCCGCCAGGACGACGACACTGCGGCCCTGGGCATGGAAGGTGCGGCCGTGGACGGGCGCCTCGGCGCCGGGGGCGAGGACGTCCTCGCCGGCGCCCTGCGCGGTGTCCACCAGGCGGGCCCACCGGTGGCCGTCGATCGACGGCAGCTCGAAGTCCAGGCCCAGGTGGAACATGTTGAGGATGACGTGCAGGTCCGGGTCGCCGTCGAAGCCGGCCAGGGTCAGCGCCAGCACCCTGGCCTGCGGGTCGTCCCAGCCCGGCTGCTCCAGCCGGGTGCCGTGCCAGGTGACGTCCGGCAGGCCGCGCGGGTTGGTGCGGCCGGAGAAGAACCGGGCCTCGCGCACCGCGCGGAAGCGCCGGCGCAGCGCCGTCATGTTCCGGAAGAAGTCCCGGACCTCGGTCTCCTTCTCGGCCTGGTTCCAGTCCAGCCACGCGGTCTCGTTGTTCTGGCAGTACGCGTTGTTGTTGCCGCCCTGGCTGTTGCGGAACTCGTCGCCGGCCAGCAGCATCGGCACGCCCCGGCTGAGCAGCAGCACCGCCAGGTGGTTCTTGATCTGGCGCACCCGCAGCCGCTCCACGTCCGCCGAGTCGCTGGGGCCCTCCACGCCGCAGTTCCAGCTGAAGTTCTCGTGCGCGCCGTCCGCGTCGGCCTCGCCGTTGGCCCAGTTGTGCTTCTCGTTGTAGCTGACCAGGTCGTTGAGCGTGAAGCCGTCGTGGCAGGTGATGAAGTTGACGCTGTTGGTGGGCAGTTCGCCGTCCCGGCCGAACAGGTCGGGCGAGCCGCCGAGCCGGGTGGCGACGGTGCCGACCAGGCCGGCGTCGCCGCGCACGAAGCGCCGGATGTCGTCCCGGTACGGGCCGTTCCACTGCGCCCAGCGCTTCCCCGGGAAGCGGCCGACCTGGTAGAGGCCGCCGCCGTCCCACGGCTCGGCGATGATCTTCGACTCGGAGAGGATCCCGGACAGCTCGATCCCCCACAGCACCGGCGGCACGTCCATCTCGTAGCCGCCGGCCCCGCGCGAGAGCTCCGAGGCCAGGTCGAACCGGAAGCCGTCGACGTGGTGCTCGGTGACCCAGTACTCCAGGCACTCGATGACGAACTTGGCCACCGCCGGGTGGTTGGCGTTGATCGCGTTGCCGCAGCCGGTGAAGTCCATGTAGTGCCGCCGGTCCTGCGGCCACAGGTGGTAGTACACCTCGTTGGCCTGGCCGCGGAAGCTGATCACCGGGCCGTTCTCGTTGCCCTCCGAGGTGTGGTTGAAGACCACGTCGAGGATCACCTCGATGCCGGCCTTGTGCAGCGCCTTCACCATGTCGCGGAACTCGGTGATGTGGGTGCACTCGCACGGGTCCGAGCAGTAGCCGGTGTGCGGCGCGAAGAACCCGAACGGGTCGTAGCCCCAGTAGTTGTACAGCGGCGCGCCGTTCGGCCCGATCCGCAGCACCTGCCGCTCGTCGAAGTCGAAGATCGGCAGCAGCTCGACCGCGGTGACGCCGAGCTCCTTCAGGTACGGGATCTTCTCCACCACCCCGTTGAAGGTGCCGGGGTGCACCACCTGCGAGGACGGCGAGGCGGTCAGCCCGCCCACGTGCATCTCGTAGATCACGGTGTCCGCCAGCGGGGTGCGCAGCGGCTCGTCGCCCTCCCAGTCGTAGCCGTCCAGGTCGACCACCATGCTGCGCATCGAGTACGCGCAGTTGTCCTCGGTGCCGATCGCCCGGGTGCGGTCCCACAGCGAGTTGACGTTGGCGCGGGCGTACGGGTCGATCAGCACCTTGCGCGGGTTGAAGAAGGTGCCGGACTCCTTGGTGCGGCGCGGACCGTCGACCCGGTACGCGTACACCTGGCCCTTGGTCAGGCCGGAGAGGTGGCAGTGCCAGAAGTGGTAGCTGCGGTGGCGCTCCGGGTCGAGCGGGATCACCCGGGTCGGCACCAGGTCCTCGTGGTGGGCGAAGAGCAGCAGGTCGACCCGGGTGGCGTGCTCGGAGAACAGGGAGAAGTTGACGCCGTCCCCGTCGCCGTCGAGGGTGGCACCGAGCGGCTGGGCGTGGCCGGGTCCGATCTCGGCCGCCTCGATCTGTGCCCTGCGGGTCTCGTGGTGTTCGCTCATGTCGTCGTCAGCCCACCGGGGTCCGGTCGCCCTGGAGCCCGGCGAACGCCTCGCTCCAGGCCGGGGAGGCGCCGCCCGGCTCGTTGAAGATCTCGAAGGTGACGCCGTCCGCGGCCGGCTGCAGCAGCGCCTGCACGCAGGCCTCCGCCAGGTCCGGCCGGGAGACCTGGCCGAAGCCCTGGTCGCCCTGCTCCAGCCGGACCCGCTCGCCCGCCTCCCGGGTGTCGGTCAGCCAGCCCGGCCGGATCACGGTGTACGGCAGGCCGGAGTCGCGTACGGCGTTCTCGCCGGCCAGCCGCCACTCCAGCACCCGGCCGTAGGCGTTCAGCGGGTGGGCCAGGTGGGTGGCGTGGATCTGGCTGACCAGCACCACCCGGGGGCGGTGGCCCCCGTCGGCGAGCGCCGCCAGGGCGTTGCGCACCCCCTGGTAGACGGTGGTCTCCGGCCGGTCCGGGCCGCTGTCGGCGGTGCCCGGGGCGACGCAGTAGACCAGCGCCGAGGTGCCGGCCAGCGGCTCGGCCAGGGTCTCCGGGCGGCGGACGTCGCCCTCGAAGAAGAGCGCGCCGGGCGGCAGGCTGCGCCGGGCGTGCTGCACGCTGCGGCCGATCGCGCGGACCGGCGCGCCGCGGTCCAGCAGGCGCTGGGTGATCAGGCGGCCCAGCCGTCCCGAGCCGCCGATCACCGCCACGGGGTTGTCCATCGCTTGCTCCTCGTCTCTCGGACTTGCTCGGGGGGTCTGTCGGAGTGCTCGGAGGTGCTCAGATCCAGCGCAGGATGTCGTCGGAGTTGGTCAGCCGGGTGCCCGAGGGCAGGTTGGCCAGGGCCGGCACCCGCAGCCGCGGGTAGATGCTCACGCCGGTCAGCCGGGTGCCCTGCCAGACGTGCACGCCGTCGCCGACCGCGCAGTAGCCGTCCATCCGGACCGGGTTGTCCCGGGTGGAGTGGATGTCGGCCATCGGACCGATGTAGGAGTCGCTGATCCGGGCGTACGGGCCGACCATCGAGGAGTCGCCGAGCGAGGTGCCGCTCAGCCGGGCGCCCTCGCGCAGCTCCGCGCCGTCGCCGATGTCGGCGTGCTCCAGCCGGACGCCGGAGCCGATGGTGACGTGCCGGCCGATCCGGACGCCCTGGCCGATCACCACGTCGCCGCTGGCGATCTTGTCGGCGAGGGTGGTGCCCCAGACGTCGTCCTTGGTGTGCAGGCTGCTCTCGTGGATCCAGTACCGCGGGCGGTCGCTGCGCGGTTCGGGCATCAGCCGGTTCATCTGGTGGAAGTCGCCGGACAGCACCTGGCGCAGCGTCACCAGGTAGTCCTCGACGTTGCCGAGGTCGCCGAGCCGGGCGATGTGGTGCGCGGCCACCGTGCGGCCGTGCTCGACCAGCCAGGGCAGCAGGTCGCCGCCCCAGTCCAGGCGCTGCTGGGCCTGCCGCATCAGCTGCGGCTCCCGGGCGGCCAGCCGCAGCCGGCGGCAGTCCACCAGGTACATGCCCGCGTTGGTGGGCACCAGGGCGCAGTCGTCGCTGGTCGCCTCGGGGAAGATCTCGTGCACCCGGGCCAGGCTGGGCTTCTCGACGAAGCCGGAGACCAGGCCGTCGGCGTCGGTGCGCATCGCGCCGTACTTGCCGGCCACCTCCAGCGGGCTGCGGGCCACCGCGGCCACCGTGACCACCGCGTTGGTCGCCTCGTGGGTGGCCTCCAGTTCGGCGAGCGAGAAGTCGAAGACCGAGTCGACCGGGAGCACCAGCGCCCGCTCGGTGAGGTCCCACTGCTCCAGGTTGTGCAGGGTGGCGGCGCCGGACCCGACGTTGTACCGGTCGAAGCTGGAGCGCGAATAGCGCACTTCGACCCCGTACTGCTCGCCGTGGCCGAGCAGCAGTTTGATCTGGCTCCGGTTCTCCAGGCCCTGCGCCACCACGTAGAAGCGGCGGATGCCCTGCTCGCGACAGGCGTCGATGACCCACTCGATCAGTCGTCGGCCCGCGAACGGGATCAGCGCCTTGCTCCGGATGTAGTCCGCGGACTCGAGGGTGATGGGCTTCGCGCGTTCTCCTCGTCCGCCGGCCAGGATGATCCCGACCGTCCCGCCGTCTCGCTCGGCCATCTCGCTTCCCCTGACTAGGCGACCTTGTCGCGGCAGATACAACACCAGATGTCAAATCGTGTCAAGGGAGGCTGTAAAGTTCATGGGCATGCCCATGTCATGTGCCACGCGACAAGGGGGGATGGAATCTTTACCGACCGGAATGGCTATTCCGGCGGGAATAGGGAATCGGCTGCAGTCGAAGTCGAGACTTCCCGGCGGCAAATTGATAAGGCATGATTGGCCGGTTGGTCGCGCACCGCGCGCGAACAGAGCGAGGGCAACAGGGGGCGGGGGAAAAGTGATCACCTGGCGTGGCCGCCGCGCGGCATTCTTCGACGTGAGACACGACCTGCTGTCGGCCGGCTCGGCCCGCACCGTGCTGCAGGCCGCGGCCCGCCACCGCTCGGCCGGCGACCTGTTGGTCTGCGTGGCCGGGGGCCGCCCGCCGGCCGGCCCCGCCGACCGGTCGGGCGTCGCCGGCCCGACCGTCTCGGGCGCCGGACTGGCGGCCGATCTGGTGCTGTACGCGGATGCGGCGGACGAGGCGGGCGCCGAGGTGGTGGTGGAGGCGATGGCCCGGCTCGGCCTGGACGCCGCCCAGTGCTTCGCGTACGGCGACCACCGCGAGGGCCTCACCATCCTGCGGGTGGTCGGCAACCCGCGGGTGGTCGGCCGCGACCCGCTGATGACGGAGCTGGCCCGCGACCGCGGCTGGCCGATCCTGCACACCGCCCGCTGCTGACCGGAACCCGGCCCTCCGAAAAACCCGGTATCCGATAGTCGCCCACCGCACGTGACGCAGTGCCCTATCCCTCCCGCGGTGGGCGGCGGCCCGCCGAAGGGCCTGCGTAACGTGCCCGGTATTCGGTTCGATCGCGCGCATTCCGGCCATTCGGCGGGGCGGCCGCGACAATGGGAAAGGGTTGGTGTTGACCTTGGCTGAAACGACCCGCCGCGGGTTCCTCGGGGCAGCCGCCGCACTGGGCGGCACCGTTGCACTCCCCACGATTGACAGTTGGGCGAACGAATCAGTCAACAGCACAGTCGATTCGGCCGCGCTGTCCACGCCGTCCGCCCGCACCGTCGGGCCCACCGACCCGCGCTACCTCGACCTCACCTCGCGCGGCTACAACGGACGCTTCACCGCCCAGCCCGACTCGGTGCGGGTGGTGTACACCACCGCGCAGGTGATCGCGGTGGTGAACGAGGCGGTGCAGGCCGGGCGGCGGATCGCCGTCCGCAGCGGCGGCCACTGCCTGGACGGGCTGGTCGACGACCCGGCGGTGCGCACGCTCATCGACATCTCCGAGATGAACGCGGTCTCCTACGATCCCGCCCGCCGCGCCTTCATGGTCGAGGCCGGCTCCACCCTCGGCCACGTCTACCGCACCCTCTACCTCGACTACGGCGTCACCGTCCCCGGCGGCACCTGCCCGACCGTCGGCGTCGGCGGCCACGTCACCGGCGGCGGCTACGGCGCGCTCTGCCGGGCCCACGGCTCGATCGTCGACCACCTGTACGCGCTGGAGGTGGTCGTGGTGGACGCCTCCGGCACCGCCCGCGCGGTGGTCGCCACCAGCGATCCGGGCGACGGCAACCGCGAGCTGTGGTGGGCGCACACCGGTGGCGGCGGCGGCAACTTCGGCGTGGTCACCCGCTACTGGTTCCGCACCCCCGGCGCCACCGGCACCGACCCGGCCGGGCTGCTGCCCAAGCCCCCGGCCACCCTGCTGAAGGCCACCGCGGTGTGGAAGTGGAGCGACCTGAGCGCCGCCGACTTCGCCGCCGTGGTCCGCAACCACGGCGCCTGGCACGCCGCCAACAGCGCCGACGGCTCGCCGTACGCCGGCCTGCACAGCGTGCTGATCCTGGGCAACGCCGCGGTCGGCACCCTGACCCTCAGCGCCCAGATCGACGGCACCGTCGCCAACCCGGCCGGCCTGATGACCGCCTACCTCGACGCGGTCGCGGCCGGCGTCCAGGCCCCCGCCGCCCGCACCCAGTCCACCTCGCCGTGGCTGAAGGCCACCCTCAAGGACCCGTACGACACCGGCGCGTTCAACCGCACCAAGTCGAAGGGGGCCTACCTGCGCAAGGGCTGGGACGCCGGCCAGATATCGACCCTGTACCAGTACCTCTCCGACCCCGGCTACGACGGGCACGCGTCGATCCTGCTCTACTCCTACGGCGGCCGGGCCAACACCGTCGCCCCCGACGCCACCGCGATGCCGCAGCGCGACTCGATCCTCAAGGCCAACTTCACCACCTACTGGGCCGACCCCGCCCAGGACGCCCGCCACGTGGCCTGGATGCGCTCCCTCTACCGGGACGTGTACGCCGCCACCGGCGGCGTGCCGGTCAGCAACGCGGCCAACGACGGCTCCTACATCAACTACCCGGACGTCGACCTCGCCGACCCGCAGTGGAACACCTCCGGCGTCTCCTGGCAGACGCTCTACTACAAGGGCAACTACCCCCGCCTGCAGCAGGTGAAGGCCGCCTGGGACCCGACCAACGTCTTCCACCACGCGCTGTCGATCACGGCGAACTGATCCGCGCCGCCCGAAGCAACCCGGCCGGGCCGCCCCCCCGGCCGGGTAGTCGGGCCATCACCGCAGGTCACGGCATATATGCAGACTGGTGCCCAGAGCCGGACTCGAACCGGCACGGCCTTCCGGCCAGGCAGTTTTAAGCTGCCCGTGTCTGCGTTCCACCATCTGGGCCTGGGAGCGCACTGAACTCGCCTGCTGAGCCTAGTCGGCCGGGCGAGGGTTTCGCATATTTCCCGGGGCGGAAGTTGTCATGCTTCCATGACATCTGACGAAGCGTCTGTCATTTCGGCCACGCTTCGGCGCTTCTCGGCCATCCGCCGCCTCGGGGTCCGTGTCATACCGCAGGAGGAGGCACCGGCGGCGGCCGTACGTCTGCGGGCGGGGCGGCAACCGTTCGGCGGAGCGACGAATTCCATGATCACGAAGGGCAGGATGGAGTAGCGGTCGGCGGCACGTGCGCCACCGCCCTCCAGTGACGATCCCGCACCTCCCCGACAGGAGTCCTCCCGTGAGCACCTCGACCGCGTACGCAGCCCACACCGGTCTGGCGGCGGCCCGCGCCACCGGTCTCAACAAGGTCTACGGCGAGGGCGACACCCGCGTCGTCGCGCTGGACAACGTCTCGGTCTCCTTCGGGCAGGGCGAGTTCACCGCGATCATGGGCCCGTCCGGTTCCGGCAAGTCGACCCTGATGCACTGCATGGCGGGCCTGGACACCGTCAGCTCCGGCTCGGCGACCATCGGCGAGACCGAACTGGTCGGGCTGAAGGACAAGCAGCTGACCAAGCTCCGCCGCGACAAGATCGGCTTCGTCTTCCAGGCGTTCAACCTGCTGCCGACGCTGACCGCGCTGGAGAACATCACGCTGCCGATGGACATCGCCGGCCGCAAGGTCGACCGCGAGTGGCTGAACCGCGTGGTGGAGACCGTCGGCCTGTCCGGCCGGCTCTCGCACCGCCCCGCCCAGCTGTCCGGCGGCCAGCAGCAGCGCGTCGCCTGCGCCCGGGCGCTCGCCTCCAAGCCGGAGATCATCTTCGCCGACGAGCCCACCGGCAACCTGGACTCCCGCTCCGGCGCCGAGATCCTCTCCTTCCTGCGCAACTCGGTGCGCGAACTCGGCCAGACCGTGGTGATGGTGACGCACGACCCGGTGGCCGCCTCCTACGCGGACCGAGTGGTCTTCCTCGCCGACGGCCGGATCGTCGACGAGCTGACCAACCCCACCGCCGACTCCGTCCTCGACCGGATGCGTCGCTTCGACGCCAAGGGCCGCACCAGCTGACGGCCCCAGCGGCAGCCGACCCGACCACACCACCCCAGGACTGACCCCATGTATCGCACCGCACTGCGCAACGTGCTGGCCCACAAGGGCCGACTGCTGATGACGGCACTCGCCGTCATGCTGGGCACCGCCTTCGTGGCCGGCACCCTGGTGTTCTCGGACACCATGGGCCAGGCCATGCGCAACAGCTACTCCAGCAGCTACTCCGACGTCTCCGTGCTGGTCACCGACAACAAGGCGCGCGAGGGCGGCCGCGGCGGCGACGGCCCCAAGTCGCCGGACGAGAAGAAGCAGCAGCCGCTGACCGACGCCACCGTGAAGGACCTGACCGCGCTGCCGGGCGTCGAGCGGGCCCGCGGCGTGGTGGCCGGCTTCACCGGCGTCGCCGACAAGCAGGGCAACCTGGTCGGCGCGGCCTGGAGCTCGCGCGGCGCCAACTTCGTCCCCGACGGCTCCGGCCAGGACCCGCGCTACCCGATGGCGCAGGGCCGCGGCCCGAAGGCGGCCGGCGAGATCGCGCTCGACCAGAAGGCCGCCGACAAGGCCGGCTACCACGTGGGCGACAAGGTCCGGGTGGCCGGCAACGGCGCCGCCGAGGACACCACCCTGGTCGGCGTCTTCACCACCGACGACCCGCAGGTCAGCTCCGGCGGCACGCTGGTGCTGATGGACACCGCCACCGCCCAGCAGCGCCTGCTGGAGCCCGGCCGCTACAGCTCGATCGTGCTGACCGCGAAGTCCGGCGCCGCGGAGAGCGCGCTGCTGGACGCCGCCCGGGCCAAGCTGCCCGCCGACTCGGTCGACCTGCAGACCGGCCAGGAGCTCAAGGACGAGCAGACCAAGATGGTCGCCAGCTCGGTCAGCGGCATGAAGACCATGCTGCTGGTGTTCGCCGGCATCTCGCTGTTCGTCGGCGTCTTCATCATCGTCAACACCTTCACCATGCTGATCGCCCAGCGCCTGAAGGAGCTCGCCCTGCTGCGCGCCGTCGGCGCGGGCCGGGCCCAGGTCACCAACTCCGTGCTGATCGAGGCGCTGCTGATCGGCGTGATCGCCTCCGCGGCCGGTCTGCTCGCCGGCATCGGCATCGGCGCGGGCATGCAGTCGCTGATCCACGCCATGAACGAGGGCATGCCCACCGGTTCGCTGGTGATCGCCCCGGTCACCGTGATCGCCACCGTGGTGGTCGGCATCGTGGTCACCGTGCTGTCCGCGCTGATCCCGGCGATCCGCGCCTCCCGGATCCCCCCGGTCGCGGCGATGAGCAGCGGCGACCTGCCCAGCACCCAGCGCGGCCTGGTGATCCGCAACACGATCGGCGCGGTGGTCGCGGGCGGCGGCATCGCCCTGATCCTGGCCGGCGCGTCCAAGTCCGGCTCCGGCGCCCAGGCCATGCTGGAGCTCGGCGCCCCGCTCACCCTGATCGGCGTGTTCGTCCTGCTGCCGCTGCTGTCCCGGCCGGTGATCGCCCTGGTCGGCCCGCTGCTGGCCAAGGTGTTCGGCACCCCCGGCAAGCTGGCCCGCCGCAACGCGGTCCGCAACCCGCGCCGCACCGCCAGCACCGCCGCCGCGCTGACCATCGGTCTGACCCTGGTCACCGCGCTGACCGTGATCGGCAACTCGGTCACCTCCGCCGTCACCAAGGCGGTCGGCAGCTCGATGAAGGCCGACTACGTGCTCTCGATGGCCAACGGCCGCGAGCTGTCGAAGGACCTGCCCGCGCTGATCGGCAAGGCGGACGGGGTGGCCGCGGTCAGCCCGGTGGCCAACGTGATGTGGACGGTGGACGGCCAGGACCGCGCCATCATGGGCATCGACGCCGCCGCCTTCGACCAGCTGGTGGCGCTGGACCTGACCTCCGGCTCGACCGGCGCGCTGAAGCAGGGCCAGATCCTGGTCAACGACGAGTTCGCCGAGAAGCACCACCTCGCGCAGGGCTCCACCGTCAAGGTCGAGGTCTCCGAGGACACGAAGATCGACCTGACCGTCGGCGGCGTCTTCGAGCGCAACGACGGCGTGTCGCCGATCATCGCCTCCACCCAGCTGATCGGGCAGCACGAGCCCGACCCCTACGTCAACGAGATCATGGTCAAGGGCACCGACGGCCCGTCCGCGGCGCTCAAGCAGTCCATCAAGCAGGCCACCGGCAACAACCCGGTGATCGAGGTGCTGACCGAGAAGGACATGGTCGAGCAGTTCAGCCGGATCATCACGACCATGCTGAACATCATGTACGGCCTGCTCGGCATGGCGGTGATCGTCGCCGTCCTCGGTGTGATCAACACGCTGGCGATGTCGGTGTTCGAGCGCAAGCGCGAGATCGGCATGCTGCGGGCGATCGGTCTGGACCGGCGCGGCATCAAGCGGATGGTGCGGATCGAGTCCGTGGTGATCTCGCTCTTCGGCGCCGTGATCGGCGTGCTGCTCGGTTGCTTCCTGGCCTGGGCCTCCGCCCGGGTGCTCTCCGCCGAACTGAAGGGTCTGACCACCGTGATCCCCTACGGCAGCGTCCTGCTGTTCCTCGCCCTGGCCGCGCTGGTCGGCATCATCGCCGCCATGTGGCCGGCCCGCCGGGCCTCCCGGATGGACATCCTCGGCAGCATCAAGACCGACTGACGCCCCGTCGACGGAGAGCGCCGCCCGCCCCGGCAGTGTCCGGGGGCGGGCGGCGCTCTCCGCGTGCGGGGCTCAGCGGGTCTCGACGACGACCTTCTCGATCACCACGTCCTGCACCGGGCGGTCGTTGCGCGGGTTGGTCTCGGTGGTGGCGATCGCGTCCACCACCTTCTGGCTCGCCTCGTCGGCGACCTCGCCGAAGATGGTGTGCTTGCCGGTCAGCCAGGTGGTCGGGCCGACCGTGACGAAGAACTGCGAACCGTTGGTGCCCGGGCCCGCGTTGGCCATCGCCAGCAGGTACGGCTTGGTGAACGCCAGGTCTGGGTGGAACTCGTCGGCGAACTTGTAGCCCGGGCCGCCGGTGCCGTTGCCCAGCGGGTCGCCGCCCTGGATCATGAAGCCCTCGATGACCCGGTGGAAGACCGTCCCGTCGTACAGCGGCGCGTTGCTGGGCTGCCCGGTGTTCGGGTCGATCCACTGGCGCTCGCCGGTCGCCAGCTCCACGAAGTTCTTGACCGTCTTGGGGGCGTGGTCCGGCAGCAGCCGGATCACGATGTCGCCCTTGTTGGTCTTCAGGGTGGCGTACAGCTCCTCGGCCATCCGGGGGGCCGCCTTTCTGATCGGATGTCAGTTGCGCCCCCCACCCTGCCCTCTCGGGGGCCCCTCGCGCAGGCGACACGGGATCCTCCTCACGGCTGACGCGGAATACTTTGCCAAACCATTACTGTTGTGGGCTGAGTGGGTGGTGCTGTACCACCTCGGAGGGAATGTGATGAGAAGCAGAAACCCGGTCTTCTCGCGGGAGGGGTCCTTCACCCGCGACAACCAGTACGCGGGGTTCGGCGCGCAGCCGACCGGGCAGCAGGCCCCGGGCTATGGCAATCCGTATGCCAACAACCCGTACGCCAACAACGCTTACGGCCAGCCGGCCGGCCAGTCGATGACCGACGAGCAGCTCGCCGAGCTGTACGCCGCCCCCGCCGCCGGCCCGGCCCAGACCGGCCGGATGACGCTGGACGACGTGGTCGCCCGTACCGCGATGACGCTGCTCACGCTGGTCGTCACCGGCGCGGTGGCCTGGTTCGTGGTGCCGGTCGAGAACTACGCGATCGCCGGTGTCGCCGCGTTCGCCGCGATGATCCTCGGCTTCGTGATCAGCTTCAAGCGCAGCGTCAGCCCCGCGCTGATCCTGACCTACGCCGGTCTGGAGGGCTTCTTCCTCGGCGCGATCAGCAAGGTCCTCAACACCCTGCTGCCGGGCATCGCCATCCAGGCCGTGCTGGGCACCACCGCGGTGTTCGCGGCCACGCTGATCGCCTACAAGAGCGGGAAGATCCGGGTCACCCCCCGGTACACCCGGATCGGCATCTCGATCGCGATGGGCTTCGTGATCCTGATGTTCGTCAACATGATCGCCACCTGGCTCGGCGCGGACTTCGGGTTCCGCTCCGGTCCGCTCGGCATCGTGGTCGGCCTGATCGGCATCGCGCTCGGCGCGTTCTTCCTCACCCTGGACTTCCACGAGGTCGAGGAGGGCATCCGGTACGGCGCCCCCGAGCGCGAGTCCTGGCGGGCCGCCTTCGGCCTGACGCTCTCGCTGGTGTGGATCTACCTGGAGATGCTGCGGCTGATCGCCATCCTGCGCGGCGACGACTGATCGCGGCGCCGGCAGTGGCGGCGGGCCCCGGAGGAGCTTCCTCCGGGGCCCGCCGCGTTCCGTCCGGCCGCCGCTCGGCTAGCCTCGGGGCCATGTCCGAGCACCACCCCGCCACCCCCGCCCGGTTGACCGCCGCCGTGGACCGGCTGGCCGACCGCTTCCGGGCGCTGCCGCAGAGCCGCCTGCTGGCCGCCGTCCCCGGCCACCCCTCGCGGGCCGCCGCCGTGCTCGCGCTGGCCGGCCGGCTGGCCGACGCCGGGCGCGCGCTGGAGGGCCTGCCGCCGCTGCCCGTCCCCGACTGCGGGGCGTTCGCGGTCGGCGACCAACTCGCCGTCACCGGCCACGACCTGGCCGCCGCGGCCGCCGATCACCCCGAGGCGCTGGCCGCCGCGCTCGCCGACGTCGCCGAGACCGAGCTGCTGACCGCCTGACGGCCCGTCACGGGCCCGGTGGCGCCGGATGCGGCAAGGGGCGCCGATCCGGCCCGGGCAACCCCTTGCCGGGCGGATCGGCGCCCCTGGGCCGGGCGCGCGGGCGTCAGATGGAGGCGACCACCCGGTCGGCGAGCACGTAGACGGTGTCGCCGTCGGTGGAGAAGGTCAGCGAGTACGAGCCGGAGAACCGCGAGCCGCCCAGCAGCCGGACGTCCTCGCCCGCCCGCACGGCGTCGATCAGCCGGTACGCCGCCTCCCGGTCGCCAGGGGCCACGCACAGCGTGGTGCCGTCGGCGAAGGCGTACACGTCCAGCGTGCCGAGCGGGCCCGGGCGCACGTCGGTGAGGGCGATCCGCTCCTCGGCGAGCGCGGCCAGGCGGTCGTCGGTCCACTCGCGGGACGGGGTCGGGCTGGGCACGAAGTCCGGGTGCGAGGGGTGCCGGCGCGGGTCCGGGGCGGCGGCGGGCTCGGTCTCGGCGTCCAGCAGCCCGGCCTCCAGGCCGGTGGCCAGCAGGTCGGCCTCCCGGCGGGCCCGCACGTCGCCGTTGTCGCCGGGCAGCGGGAAGCCGCCGCCCTGCCCCGGGTGCCGCAGCCCGCCGTCGGCCGAACCGCCGTCCGCGGAGCCGTCCTTGACCAGGTCCTCCAGCGCGTGGCGCAGCGCCTCGCCGAACTCCGGGTCCATCACGCCCTGGTTGTCGGCGGCCTCCTGCGGGCCGGTCGGCCGGGGGAAGAAGATCGGCCAGTCCTCGCCGGTGGTGGTGAACGGGGTGTCGAACAACGGCGCGTCCTCGGCGGCGTGCGCCTCCTGTTCGGCCCAGAACGCCCGCGCTTCGGTGATCTCGCGCTCCCGGTCGGCGGCGAGCGCCTCGGCGACGGCGCGGCGTATCAGCGCCTCGTCGAGCTGCGGGGCGGGCTGCGCGGTGGGCCGCGCGGCGTCCAACTTCCGCCCCAGCGCGCGGAGGTGGAGCAGGACGGCGGCGGTCAGGGCGATCAGGGCCAGCAGCAGGGAGGTGTGGACGACGCTCACGGAACGTACTCCCAACGAGGAGCGGAACGGGGTTACGGCTCCACACTGCCGTATCCGTGGCCGTTACTGCAGAGGCTGATGTCCGATTTGCCGGTGACTTTCCTACTTGTCCTTAAATTGTTGGGTAATACCCTTCCACGCTGCGGAGTTGATCCATTCCGGTGCGTTGACATTTCGGTCCCGGAAGGCAGGAAAACGGGCCGGATCGCACCCGCGGTGTGATCCGGCCCTCAATTACGGACGGTGACTCCGGACGGGTGAGACAACCGTCACGGCGCCGCCGGCGCGATCAGCTCAGGCGCTCGACGACCATCGCCATGCCCTGGCCGCCGCCGACGCACATGGTCTCCAGGCCGAACTGCTTGTCGTGCCACTGCAGGGAGTTGATCAGCGTGGTGGTGATCCGGGCGCCGGTCATGCCGAACGGGTGGCCCACCGCGATCGCGCCGCCGTTGACGTTCAGCCGGTCCAGGTCGATGCCCAGGTCGCGGTAGGAGGGGATGACCTGCGCCGCGAACGCCTCGTTGATCTCGACCAGGTCGATGTCGCCGATCGACAGGCCGGCCCGCTCGAGCGCCTGCTTCGACGCCTCCACCGGGCCGTAGCCCATGATCTCCGGCGACAGCGCCGAGACGCCGGTGGAGACCACCCGGGCCAGCGGGGTGATGCCCAGCTCGCGCGCCTTGGTGTCGGACATGATCACCAGCGCGGCCGCGCCGTCGTTCAGCGGGCAGCAGTTACCGGCCGTCACGGTGCCGTCGGGGCGGAACACCGGCTTCAGGCCGGACACGCCCTCCAGCGTCACACCCGCGCGCGGGCCGTCGTCCGCGCTCACCACGGTGCCGTCGGGCAGCGTCACCGGGGTGATCTCGCGCTGCCAGAAGCCCGCCTTGATCGCGGCCTCGGCCAGGTTCTGCGAGCGGACGCCGAACTCGTCCTGCTCGGCCCGGGTGATGCCCTTGAGCGCGGCCAGGTTCTCGGCGGTCTGGCCCATCGCGATGTACGCGTCCGGGAGCAGGCCGTCCTCGCGCGGGTCGTGCCACTCGCCGCCGCCGTTGGCCGCGCGGTGCGCGGTGCGCGCCTGGGCCTCGTCGAACAGCGGGTTCATGGTGCCCGGCATGCCGTCCGAGGTGCCGTGGACGGACCGCGAGACGGTCTCCACGCCGGCCGAGATGAAGATGTCGCCCTCGCCGGCCTTGATCGCGTGCAGCGCCATCCGGGTGGTCTGCAGCGAGGACGAGCAGTAGCGGGTGATGGTGGCGCCCGGCAGGTAGTCCATGCCCATCTGCACCGCGACGATCCGGGCCAGGTTGTGGCCCTGCTCGCCGCCCGGCAGGCCGCAGCCCAGCATCAGGTCGTCGATCTCGCGCGGGTCCAGCTGCGGGACCTCGGCCAGCGCGGCGCCGATGATCTGCGCGGTCAGGTCGTCCGGGCGGATGTCCTTGAGCGAACCCTTGAACGCCCGGCCGATCGGCGAACGGGCGGCGCTGACGATGACGGCTTCGGGCATGGCGGGCTCCTCGCTGAGTGACCTCGGGACGCGATCCGGTGGATCTCCCGGGAAAGTTACCGCTTGGTAGCTCCGGCGTCATCCGCCTCCGGATGTGAGTTCGCCGACGCGATCGCCCGCGGCCGGGCGCCGTCCGCCAGGGCGTCCTGCGCCGGGTCCTCGCCGCCGGGCAGGGCCAGCCGGAACCGCTGTTTGAGCGTCGCCCACCGCCAGGTGCCGTTCGACGGGCCCGCCGCCGTCACCTCGGTGCCCGAACGCCCCGCCGCCGCCGCGGCCGCCACCGCCACCGGCAGCACCGCCTGCGGCTCCACCGGGCCGCCCACCGCCGCCGGGGTGTCCTGCGGCCACAGGTCCATCGCCGCGCACACCGAGGGCAGCATCGCCATCGCCGCCGTCGCGTAGCCCTGCGCGGACGGGTGGTAGCGGTCCGCCGAGAACAGCTCCGGGCGGGTCGCGAACTCCGGGCCCAGCAGCGACCCCACCGAGACCGTCCGGCCGCCGGCCTCCACCACGGCGATGGTCTGCGCCGCCGCCAGCTGCCGGCTCAGCCGGCGGGCCACCCAGCGCAGCGGCGGCCGCACCGGCTTGATCGTCCCCAGGTCCGGGCAGGTGCCGACCACCACCTCGCAGCCCGCCGCGACCAGCCGGCCCACCGCCTCGCCCAACTCCCGCACACTGCGCGCCGCCGGGGCGTGCCGGGTGACGTCGTTGGCGCCGATCATCAGCACCGCGATGTCCGGGTAGTGCGGCAGCGCCCGCTCCACCTGGCCGGCCAGATCGCCCGAGCGGGCGCCCGACTTCGCGACGTTCAGCAGCCGGACGCGGCGCTCGGCGACGGACGCCAGGCCCGAGGCGAGCAGCGCCCCCGGCGTCTCCTGCGCCCGCTGCACGCCCAGGCCCGCCGCGGTCGAGTCGCCCAGGAACGCCATCACCAGCGGCGGCCGGGGGTCGGTGGGATCGGCGAACGCCTCGCCGTGCAGGCCGTCCGCGCGCGGCGGGTCGCCCTCCAGGATGCCGATCGCGCGGATCGCCATCCGGCTCTCGGTCAGCAGCACCCCGGCCAGCCCGACCCCGAGCAGCCCCAAGCCGCCACCGCCGTACGCTGCGGCGGTGGCGATCCGTCGTGCCACCCGGGCCCTCGACGCCTGCGAGCCGGCCATCCGGCCACCCCCTCTCCCTTTCCCCCGACTGGTACCCGTTCGCCCCGACCCCCTACCACCGACCCCCGCCAACCACTCGCCCGGAGCCCCAGGCGGCCGGGTGTTTCGGGCCCGCCCGGTGCGGTGGTCGGGCGCGGAGCGGGGAAGGGGGGCCCTAGGCTGGGGGTTTCGGCAATCAGGGCTGCCATTTACCGGGAGGACCTCCGTGCGGTACCACAATTCGATCATCGAGCTGGTCGGCGACACCCCGTTGGTGAAGCTCAACAAGGTCACCGAAGGCATCAGCGCCACCGTGCTGGCGAAGGTCGAGTACTTCAATCCGGGCGGTTCGGTGAAGGACCGGATCGCGATGCGGATGATCGAGGCGGCGGAGGCCTCCGGCGCGCTCAAGCCGGGTGGCACCATCGTCGAGCCCACCAGCGGGAACACCGGTGTGGGGCTGGCGATCGTGGCCCAGCAGAAGGGCTACAAGTGCATCTTCGTGTGCCCGGACAAGGTGTCCACGGACAAGATCAACACGCTGCGCGCGTACGGCGCCGAGGTCGTGGTCTGCCCGACCGCGGTCGCGCCGGAGCACCCGGACTCGTACTACAACGTCTCCGACCGGCTGGTCCGTGAGACCCCGAACGCGTGGAAGCCGGACCAGTACTCGAACCCGGACAACCCGGCGTCGCACTACCACTCCACCGGCCCGGAGCTGTGGGAGCAGACGGAGGGGCGGATCACCCACTTCGTGGCGGGCGTCGGCACCGGCGGCACCATCTCGGGCACCGGCCGGTACCTGAAGGAGGCGTCCGGCGGGAAGGTGCAGGTGGTCGGCGCGGACCCGGAGGGCTCGGTGTACTCGGGCGGCACCGGCCGTCCGTACCTGGTGGAGGGCGTCGGCGAGGACTTCTGGCCGACCGCCTACGACCGCGAGGTCGCGGACCGGATCGTCGCGGTCTCCGACAAGGACTCGTTCCAGATGACCCGCCGCCTGGCCAAGGAGGAGGGCCTGCTGGTCGGCGGTTCCTGCGGCATGGCCGTGGTGGCCGCGCTGGAGGTGGCGCGCGAGCTGGGGCCGGACGACGTCGTGGTGGTGCTGCTGCCGGACGGCGGCCGCGGGTACCTGTCGAAGATCTTCAACGACGACTGGATGGCCGACTACGGCTTCCTGCCGACCGCGACCGACGAGGCGCACATCGGCGAGGTGCTGGCCCGCAAGGACGCGGTGGAGCACGAGGGCATCCCGCAGTTCGTGCACATGCACCCGGGCGAGACGGTCGCCGAGGCGGTGCGGGTGCTGCGCGACTTCGGCGTCTCGCAGATGCCGGTGGTCTCGCCGGGCGCCGGCCACCCGGACATCATGGCCGGCGAGGTGGTCGGCTCGGTGGTGGAGCGGGAGCTGCTGGAGGGCCTGTTCAGCGGCCGGATCGAGCTCACCGACACGCTGGACAACGTGATGTCGACGCCGCTGCCGGTGGTCGGCTCCGGCGAGTCGGTGACCAACCTGATGTCGGTGCTGGAGAAGGCCGACGCGGTGGTGGTGCTGGTGGAGGGCAAGCCGCAGGGCATCGTCACCCGGCAGGACCTGCTGGCCTTCCTGACCGCCCGGGCCGGCCACTGAGCCGTCGTCAGGAGCGCTCTCCCGCCGGTACGTGGACGTCACAAGCGCGCAGCATCGGGTTAACACGGCTCGGGCATTGTGGTGGGCACGGCAAGAACAGCCGAACACGGTGACGGCGGGGTCGGGAGCGGCTCTCCGGCTTTCGCGGTCACCGGGGATCCGACGGGCGGCCTGACCCGCCCGCCGGCTCCGGTCCGCGGGGGCCGCCGTCGTCCCGCCCCTGGTCCGTCCAGGGTCTGACGGCACCTGCGGCAGTTCACGCGTCGCGAGGCGCGGCTTTCCGCGCACTCCCGGGTGGGGGCGTGCGTGCGGAGGCGGCAGGGCCGGTCCGGCATCGCCGGGCCGGCCCTCGCCGCACGCCGCCGTTTCCGGATGGGCCGGGCGACCCCCTACGCTCGCTGGCATGACCAGCACTGAACTGCCCGAGCAGGACGCCCCGCGTTACGTTCGCCTCACCATCGAGCTCATCGCCGAGATCACCGACGAGCAGGCCCTGAAGGCCGCCGCCCTGACCCAGGTCGCGGACGACGAGTACCTGGACGACGAGGAGCGCGCCCAGGCCGTCGAGGCGATCGAGGTGGACCCGACGGGTTCGCTCGCCCACTTCGTCGACCCGGTGGCCCTGCTCGGCGAGGTCCCGGGCGTGGAGCTCGCCGCGGCGACCTGGGAGTCCGCCACCACCGACTACGACCCGGACGACGAGGGCTGGGACGAGTACGAGGTGCAGTGAGCCCCGGCGCCCCCGCGCGTGAGGCCCGGTCCGGTATCCCCGGACCGGGCCTCTTTTGTCCGTTCTGTCGAGCACTTGAGTACTCTCGTATGATCTGCACATTTTTGAGTGATCTTGAGTGATCCGGGGACCGAGGAGCGTGGACGTGAGCGCAGCGGAGAAGCAGGACCGGCCGCGCGGCGGCAACTGGAGCCGCCGCGGCGTGCTCGGCGGGCTGCTCGGCGCCCCCGTGCTGCTGCTGGCCGCCTGCCAGGGCGGCGACAAGGCCCCTGCCTCCGGCGGCGGCTCGGCCCCGGCGGCGGGCGGCGGCGAGAGCCCGTCGACCAGCCCGAAGGCGTCCGTCGCGCAGATCACCATCACCCCGGCCGACGGCGCGACCGCCGCGCCGTTCACCGCCCCGGTCACCGTCACCGTCCAGGACGGCACGCTGACCTCGGTCACCGTCACCGACGGCGCGGGCAAGCAGATAGCCGGACAGCTCGCCGCCGACGGCGCCAGCTGGACCTCGACGGCGACGCTGGCCAGCGGCAGCAAGTACCGCGTGAGCGCGTCCGCCGAGGACAAGGACAAGCGCCCGGCGGACGCCAACGCGAGCTTCTCCACCGCCTCCCCGGCCAACACCTTCGTCGGCTACTTCACCCCCGAGGACGGCTCCACGGTCGGCGTCGGCATGCCGGTGTCGATCAACTTCAACAAGGCGATCACCGACCGCAGGGCCGTCCAGCAGGCCATCACCGTGGTCAGCGACCCGCCGGTGGAGATCGTCGGGCACTGGTACGACTCGACCCGGCTGGAGTTCCGCCCGCAGCAGTACTGGGCCAAGGGCACCACCGTCACGCTGAAGCTGCGGCTGAAGGACGTGGCCGGCGCCAAGGGTGTGTACGGCACGCAGTCCAAGGACGTCACCTTCACCGTCGGCCGCAGCCAGGTCTCGGTCGCCGACCTGAAGGCCGACACCCTCACCGTCACCACCGACGGCAAGGTCACCGCCACCTACCCGGTGATCGGCGGCTCGCCCGAACACCGCACCTGGGCGGGCAAGATGGTGATCTCGGAGCGGTTCAAGGAGACCCGGATGAACTCCGCGACGGTCGGCCTCGGCAGCGAGTACGACATCCCGGACGTGCCGCACGCCCAGCGGCTCACCACCTCGGGCACCTTCATCCACGGCAACTACTGGTCGGCGGCCTCGCAGTTCGGCAACTCCAACACCAGCCACGGCTGCATCGCGCTGCAGGACGTGCAGGGCGGCGCCAACCCGGGCACCAACGGCGCCAAGTTCTTCGCGAGCTCGATGGTCGGCGACGTCGTCGAGGTGGTCAACTCCGGTGACCGGACGGTGAGTCCGTCCAACGGCCTGAACGGCTGGAACATGTCCTGGGCGGACTGGAAGGCCGGCAGCGCGCTCTAACGGAGGCGCGGGGGCGGACGGGGCGGAGATGGGGGCCCCGTAAGAGTGTCCTAAACGAATGGTAAAAATATTCGCATGCGGGGGGATGCGTCGATGTGTTGAGCTTGCCTCCGCGGGCAGGGCCGATCGGGCCCGAAGTTCCGCCTTCAGGCACAGGAGTTCAGCCATCAACACCGCCATTCGCCGCTCCGTCCGCGCGGGCATAGCCGTCACCGCCGGAGCCGTCCTGTTCACCGCCGGCCTCACCGCCTGCGGCACCGTCAAGGAGCTGAGCGCCGGCGAGAAGCTCTCCGGCGCGTTCGACAAGCTCGGCGACGCCAAGGCGATCACCTTCCAGCTCTCCACCGACGCCACCGCGGACCAGCTCGTCGCGTTCGGCAAGGCCGTCGACGACCCGATCGAGCAGAAGGACGCCGAGCAGTTCGCCGACCTGCAGCTGTCCGTGTCGATGAGCGCCGACAAGCCGCTCAAGGACACCGAGGCGTTCAAGGGCGGGGCGACCGACCCGTACGACCTCAAGGGCGTCGCCGTCGCCTACTCGCTGGGCGGCAAGAAGTCCGGCAAGAACTACGCCGACATCCGGATGGTCGGCGACAAGATGTACTTCAAGACCGACTTCAAGGCCCTCGCGGGGCTGGGCGGCGAGGACACCGGCGACCTGGACCAGCTGGCCGACCAACTGCCCGCCGAGGCCGGCCCGCTCAAGGACGTCTTCGCCGGCAAGTGGGTCTCGATGGACCTGAAGAAGATGCGCGAGCTCGGCGAGAAGAACAAGGCGAGCAGCTTCGGCGCGGGCTCCCCGCTCGGCGCGATGCCCAGCTTCGACCCGTCGGAGCTGGAGCGCTTCGGCAAGTCCGTCAAGGCCGTGCTCTCGAAGAACACCACCTTCGAGGCCAAGGGCAAGTCCGGCGACGCCGACGTCGTCCGGGTCACGGCGGACGCCCGCCCGGTGGTCGAGGGCCTGATGAAGGCCGTCGAGAAGCTCGCCGACGGCAGCACCGGCTTCCCGCCGATGCCGTCCGACGACATGCCGAAGGTCCCGGAGCGCAAGATCGCCGCAGACGTGCTGATCAAGAACGGCACGGCGCAGGCGATCACCCTCGACCTGGCGCAGTTCGCCGAGAAGCCGGACGCCTCCGTGCACTTCCCGCTGCGCCTCGCCTTCACCGCCGGCGCCCCGGCCGTCGAAGCGCCCGCCGGCGCCACCGACTTCGACCTGACGGCGATGGAGAAGGCCTTCCAGCAGATGGCCGAGGCCGGCCTCGACGACGGCCCCGGCGCGGGCGCCCCGGCCACCCCGCTGACCGAGGCCGAGTACGCCAAGCTGGCCGCCGCCGGCATCGACCGGGACAAGGCCAAGGACTTCCACGAGGCCGGTCTCTCCGTCGAGGAGATGATCGAGCTCGGGGACATCATCAAGGGCTGACGCTCCGTCAACTCCCTTGCGCCCCACGGCCCGTCGCAGCTCCGGCTGCGGCGGGCCGCCGCGCTCGCCGCGGGCCGCGCAGCGCGACGTCCAAAACCCGCCGGACCGGCGCCCGCGGCCGGCGCAGGCTGGGGCGCATGAACACTGCCTTCGACGTGCGGGCGATCCCGGCGGGGACGCTCGACGAACTGCGCCGCCTCGACGACAGCGGCCGCTGCCACCCCGTCACCGTCACCGAGGACGCGGGCGCGCCGCTGCGCTGCTGCCTCACCCGGGCCCGGGCCGGCGAGCGGATCACCCTGCTGTCGTACGCGCCGCTGCGCCGCTGGGCCGAGGAGAGGGGCTGCGACCCGGGCGCGTACCTGGAGACCGGGCCGGTGTTCGTGCACGCCGACCCGTGCGAGGGCTTCGCGGGCGGCTGGCCGGACGGCTTCCACGGCGGGCCGCGCGTGGTGCGGGCCTACTCGGCGGACGGGCGGATCCTCGGCGGCCGGGTCGGCGAGCCCGACCGACTGCCGGAGCTGGCCGCCGAGTTGCTGGCCGACCCGGCCACCGCCGTGGTGCACGTGCGGGCCGTCGAGTTCGGCTGCTTCATGCACGAGGTGCGGCGGGCCGGCTGAGCGCTCAGCCGCGCTTCGCGTAGTCCGTGAAGCCCTGCCAGTCGATCACCACGCAGGCCACGTCGCCGATCACCCAGGCGTCGTGGCCGGGCGGGCAGACCATCACGTCGCCGGCCCCGAACTCCTCGGCCTGGCCGTCGTCCATCTCGACCCGCATCCGGCCGGAGATCACGTACCCGGCGTGCGAGGCCTGGCAGCTGTCCGTGCCGGCGATCGGCTTCACGTGCTGCGACCAGCGCCAGCCCGGCTCGAACACGCCTCGGCCGACCCCGCCGGCCTTCAGGTTCACCAGCGCCACCTGCCCCTTGCCGCCCTCGAACGGGCGGACCTCCTCGGGGCTGTCCAGACTCATCCGCACCAACCCGGCCATCACCGCTCACCTCCGGCCGAGAAAACCCCGCGCCCCGCCGCCGGGCTCGGCGACGGGGCGCGGCTGACGCTTCCCATCCTGGTGACCCGGCGCGCTGCGCGCCAGGCACGGCGGTCACTCCTCGGTGGCCGCCAGCACGATGTCGATCCGCCGGTCGGCGAACCGGTCGACCGGATCCGCCCAGTACGTCCACGGCGTGGGGACGATCGGGCCGAGCGCCCGCAGGTGCGGCATCGCCTCGGCGTCCCGGCCGGACTGGGCCAGCACCCACACCAGCCAGCCGTGCGCGTAGGGGCGGTGCCGGTCGTCGGGGTCGGCCGCCTCCAGGTCGGCGACCACCGCGTCGGCGGCCGCCCGTACCTCGGGCGAGGCGTACGGCTCCTTGTCCCCGGTGAACTCCTCGAAGTACGCGTCCAGCTTGAGCGCCGTCAGCAGGCTGCCCGCCGGGGCGGCGGCGATCGCGGCGTCCGCGAAGGCGTGCATCTGCTCGTGGCTGCCCTTCCACTTGGCGCACCAGTACTGCAGGGCGCCGGTGTGGGCGGAGAAGTTGTGCGGGTCGCGGGAGACGATCTCCTGCCACAGCGCCCGGAAGCGGTCGTTGTCCCAGCTCTGACCCATCGCCAGCGGGACCTGCAGGACGAACGGCAGCGGGTCGGCCGGGTCGGCGAGCCGGACGGCCTCGGCGGCGGCCGCCTCGGCGTCGGCCAGCACCTTGCGGAAGGCCACCCACTGCTCCGCGGTGACCTTGTGGGCGCGCTGGGCGGTGCGCACGTTCCAGGCCAGGACGATCAGCGCGTCCAGGGTGAGCAGGGCGGCGTCCGCGTCGGCCGGCCGCTCGGCGCGCCAGGCCAGCAGCCAGGCGTCGTCCTCGGCGGCGAGCTCGGCGAAGCGGCCCAGCAGGCCCCTGCGGCGGTCGTGGTCGCCCGCGGCGGCGGCCAGGAGTTCGGCGGCCGGGCGCCAGTCGCCGTCCTTCAGCGCGGCCAGCGCGGCGTCCACGTCCGGCCCGGTCAGGCCCGGGTCGACGACCAGGTCGTCGCGGTGCAGCATGCCGTGGTCGGTCGGGTAGATGACCCGCCGGTTCGCCTGCTCGTACCGGTCGATGGTGGCCTGCGCAGCCTCGGAGCGGGCGTTGAGGGTGGCGACGCGGCGCTTCATCAGCCAGATGGCCAGCTTGTAGCCGACGATCAGGAGCAGCGGAATGATGACGATCAGACGGGCCATCGGGCGGATCAGCTCCAGGGGTTGTCAGGACCGGGCGGCGGTCTGCTCGGCCAGCAGGGCGCGCAGCGGGGCGGTGTCCGGCGCGGCGGCGACGGCGGCGTCCAGCGCCGCGGGCAGCCGGTCCTCGACGCCGTCGGCCAGCACCAGGGCGGCCGGGCGGCTCCAGGACAGCTCCCAGCGGGCGGCCTTCCCGGCGGCCAGGGCGAGCACCGTCAGCGACCGCAGCGCCTTGCGCAACTGCTGCCGCTGGAACTCGCGGGCGGCCCGGCCGGTGGCCTGCGCGGCCTCCTCGCTCTGCGGCAGCAGCTTCGCGAGCTCCTCGCCGCGGCCGGCGTCCAGCGCGTCCAGCATCGCCTCGACGGTGCCGTGCAGGCCGCTGTCGGTGAGGGCGCGCAGCACCGGCTGGGCGTTGTCGCGGGCGTGCGCGTACATCACCTCGTGGACCAGCTCCGGCCAGTCCACCCGGCGCATGTTCAGCGCCTCCGGCACCAGCGCCAGCGTCTCCAGCTCGGTCAGCCGCTGCTGCGGGTCGCGCAGCAGCCCCAGCGCGGGCCGGTCCGCGCCCAGGCCGGGCAGGCCCGGGGTGTCCTCCAGCGCCTCGACGGCGGCGACGCGCTGCTTGATCGGCGGGTGCGAGTCGTACGGGTCGGGCTGCTCGTCGGGCAGGTCCAGGCCCATCTCGGCGAGCTCCGCGCGGCGCTCCGGGTCGGACAGCAGGCGGTCCAGGCCGCCGAAGAACTGGCCGGGCAGCGGGAGCAGGCCGGTGTCGACGCCGATGGTGGCGTAGCAGTTCAGGTAGAAGCTCTGCGCGGAGTCCAGCACCGGGATGCGGCGCAGCGCGGAGGCGGTGGCGTCGCGGCCGGCGATCCGGGCGGCGTGCCGGTCGGCGGCGTACTCCTGGCTGCGGCTGATCGACTCGGAGACCCGGAAGTACAGCTTGGCGTACAGGGTGAAGAACTTGGCGAGGTAGCGCTCGATGCCGCCGCTGCCGGCGTCCTGGTCGCGGACCTTGCGGCCGCGGGCCTGCCGGTAGGCGTTGTCCTCGGCGATCTCGCGGGCCTTGTCGGCCACGTTCTGGTCGGCGTGGCTGTGCAGGGTGGCGATGGTGTGCCCAATGGCGGCGCGGCCGGAGACGGTGACGGCCGCCAGGCGGACGTCGTTGTTGGCGTAGTGGCCGAACTCGTGGGCGAGCACCGAGTCCAGCTCCGCCTCGGTCAGGCCGATCAGCAGCGGCGCGCCGATGACCAGGTGGCGGCGGCCCGGTATCAGGCCGAGCAGCTTGGTCTCCTCGTACACACCGGCGTTGACCTGCGGCACCAGGCGGATCTCGGCCGGGCCGCGGACGCCGGTCGCCTCGGCGATCCGGTCGACCCGGGCCCACAGCTCGGGCTGCTCCTCGCGGGTCAGCGGCAGGCCCTCGTGGCTGTCGTCGCGCCGACGGCGGGTCAGGAACACCACCCGCAGCACCGGGTAGGCGACGGCGGCGCTCAGCAGCCAGATCTTGATCATGGCCGGCCGGACGTGGTCGGTGTTGACGACCAGTTCGACGTTCAGCCAGACCAGGCCGAGCACGATGGCCGCCGCGAGCAGGTAGAACCCGGCCAGCAGCGTCACCGCCAGCAGGGCCCGGGTGGATGTGCGCATGCCGGTGCGCTCGGTGGACATTCCGCGCCCCCAAGTGTCGATCATGTGTGCGGCTGGCAGATCGTAGCGGTACGACCCGACATACCGCGAGGCAGTAAAGGTGACGGAACGGCAACCTGACGCGCCGACCGGGCGTACCCGCACAACCGCCGCCGGTGATCCTTCCGCCGCACTAGGCTCGACCGCATGACCGAGCACCAGATTTCCCACGGCTTCGAGACCCTCGCCATCCACGCGGGCCAGGAAGCGGACCCCCGGACCGGGGCAGTCGTGACGCCGATCTACCAGGTGTCCACCTACAAGCAGGACGGCGTCGGCGGGCTCCGCGAGGGCTACGAGTACAGCCGCTCCGCCAACCCCACCCGCACCGCCCTGGAGGAGTGCCTCGCCGCGATCGAGGGCGGCTCCCGCGGCCTCGCCTTCGCCTCCGGCCTGGCCGCCGAGGACACCCTGCTGCGCACCGTCCTCAAGCCCGGCGACCACATCGTCATCCCGAACGACGCCTACGGCGGCACCTTCCGGCTGTTCGCCAAGGTGCTGACCCGCTGGGGCGTCGACTTCTCCGTCGCCGACACCCACCACCCCGAGAAGGTGCGCGAGGCGATCCGACCCAACACCCGCGCGGTGTGGGTGGAGACCCCCTCCAACCCGCTGCTCGGCATCACCGACCTGGCCGCCGTCGCCGAGATCGCGCACGCCGCCGGCGCCCTGCTGGTCGTCGACAACACCTTCGCCAGCCCCTACCTCCAGCAGCCGCTGTCCTTCGGTGCGGACGTCGTCGTGCACTCCACCACCAAGTACATGGGCGGCCACTCCGACGTGGTCGGCGGCGCCCTGGTGGTCGCCGACGCCGGCCTCGCCGAGGAGGTCGCCTACCACCAGAACGCGATGGGCGCCGTCGCCGGCCCGTTCGACGCCTGGCTGGTCATGCGCGGCATCAAGACCCTCGGCGTGCGGATGGACCGCCACTCCGAGAACGCCGCCCGGATCGCCGAACTGCTCAGCTCCCACCCGAAGGTGACGCAGGTGCTGTACCCCGGCCTGCCCACCCACCCCGGGCACGACGTCGCCGCCAAGCAGATGAAGGCCTTCGGCGGCATGGTGTCCTTCCGCGTCGCCGGCGGCGAGCAGGCCGCCGTCGAGGTGTGCAACCGCGCCCAGCTGTTCACCCTCGGCGAGTCGCTCGGCGGCGTCGAGTCGCTGATCGAGCACCCCGGCCGGATGACGCACGCCTCCGCCGCGGGCTCCCCGCTGGAGGTGCCCGCCGACCTGGTGCGCATCTCGGTCGGCATCGAGTCCGCCGCCGACCTGCTCGCGGACCTGGAGCAGGCCCTCGGCTGACGGCCCGGTTGGCGGCTCAACGGCGGTGGTGCGGTCCGCCGTTGAGCCGCCCGTGGTTCAACCGCCGAAATACAGCAGGCGGTTGGACCGATCATGGTTCAACGGCGGTCGCGCAGGCCGTCGTTGAACCGCTCCAGCAGCGCGCAGAACAGCGTCCGCTCCTCCGGCGACCAGCCGGCGGTCACCTCGGCGATCAGCCGCCGCCGCTGCTCGCGCACCTGCGCCAGCCGCCCGGCCCCCAGCGGGGTCAGCGCGAGCCGCACCGCCCGCCGGTCCGCCGGGTACGGCACCCGGGCCAGCAGCCGTTCGCGCAGCAGCGGCGCGACCTGCCGGGTCACCGTGGAGGAGTCCACGCCCAGCGCGGCCGCCAGCGTCTTCACATTGGCCGGCCCACCGGCGGCAAGCCGCTCCAGCAGCCGGAACGCGGCCCGGTCGAACTCCCCGGCGGCACTGATCCGCCGGGCGAACACCGCGACCTGATGGGGGAGTTGGGAATCGGGTTCGGGAGTGGGGACATCGGGCGGGGGAAGGCTCATCGCGGCTCACCTGGGGCGCGGGCGACTCGTGACCAGCAGCGTACGCGCGCCGGGCGAGCACCGGAACCGCGCGGCCCTAGGCTGATCTTCATGCAGAACTGGCCGATCACGCTGGACGACGTCCGGGGCGCACAGAAGATGCTCGCCGGGGTCGCCCGGGTCACCCCCATGCAGAGCAGCCGCCACCTGTCGAAGGTGGCCGGCACACCGGTGCACCTCAAGTGCGAGAACCTGCAGCGCACCGGCTCGTTCAAGCTGCGCGGCGCCTACCTGCGGATCGCCGGCCTGCTGCCGGTGGAGCGCGCCGCGGGCGTGGTCGCCGCCAGCGCGGGCAACCACGCCCAGGGCGTGGCACTGGCCGCCGCGCAGCTCGGCGTGCGCTCCACCGTCTTCATGCCGCTCGCCGCCCCGCTGCCGAAGGTCGCCGCCACCCGCGAGTACGGCGCCGAGGTGCGCCTGCACGGCGCCAACGTCGACCAGGCGCTGCGGGCCGCCCGCGAGTACGCCGACGCCACCGGCGCGGTCTTCATCCACCCCTTCGACCACTGGGACGTCATCACCGGCCAGGCCACCGTCGGCCTGGAGATCCTCGACCAGTGCCCCGAGGTGCGCACCGTCCTGGTCGGCACCGGCGGCGGCGGACTGCTGGCCGGCGTGGCCATCGCGATCAAGGCGCTGCGCCCCGACGTCCGGGTGATCGGCGTGCAGGCGGCCTCCGCCGCCGCGTACCCGCTGTCGCTGGCGGCGGGCCGGCCCGTCACGCTGGAGCGGTTCGCCACGATGGCCGACGGCATCATGGTCGGCCGGCCCGGAGACATCCCGTTCGAGGTGGTCAACTCCCTTGCGGACGGCGTGCGGACGGTCTCCGAGGACGAGCTGTCCCGGGCCCTGCTGGTCGGCCTGGAGCGGCTCAAGCTGGTGGTCGAGCCGGCCGGGGCCGCGCCGATCGCCGCGCTGCTGGCCGAGCCCGGCCGGTTCGAGGGCCCGGTGGTCGGGGTGCTGTCCGGCGGCAACATCGACCCCCAGCTGATGCAGCGCGTCCTGCGGCACGGTCTGGCCGCCGCCGGTCGCTACCTGTCGCTGCGGGTCCGGCTCGCCGACAAGCCGGGCGCGCTGGCCGACCTGCTGGGCGTGCTCACCCGGGTCGACGCCAACGTGCTGGACGTCGCGCACGTGCGGATCGACCCGCAGCTGGGCCTGACCGAGGTCGAGGTGGACCTGCACCTGGAGACCAAGGGCCCCGAGCACTGCGCGGCGGTGATCGGCGAGCTGCGCGAGGACGGCTACGTGGTCTCGCACTGAGACCCCGGCCACCTTCCGGGTTGACGCGATATATCGCGAGTGGCGGCATCTTGCGATATATCGCGAGCTTGCCGTTGGCGGGCTCGGGTACCAAAGTGGGTGATCCACGCCCAAAACGGACTCGTGCACCGCCTTCGCCATCACTCTGGGAGATGAGGCAGGACCATGGCGTCAGCCATCGAAGCCGAGAACCTGGTCAAGACCTTCGGCGACGTACGCGCCCTCGACGGCGTCACCCTGGACGTCCCCGAGGGCACCGTGCTCGGACTGCTCGGCCCCAACGGCGCCGGCAAGACCACCGCCGTGCGCGTCCTGACCACCCTGCTCCAACCCGACTCCGGCCGGGCCGCCGTGGCCGGCGTCGACGTCCTCAAGAACCCCAACCAGGTGCGCAGCCTGATCGGCCTGTCCGGCCAGTACGCCGCCGTCGACGAGTACCTCACCGGCCGCGAGAACCTCCAGATGGTCGGCGAGCTCTACCAGATGAGCGCCCGCGACGCGAAGAAGCGGGCCGTCGAACTGCTGGAGTGGTTCGGCCTCACCGACGCCATGGACCGCACCGCCAAGACCTACTCCGGCGGCATGCGCCGCCGCCTCGACCTGGCCGCCGCACTGGTCGTCCGCCCGCCGGTGATGTTCCTCGACGAGCCCACCACCGGACTCGACCCGCGCAACCGGCTCGCCCTGTGGGAGGTCATCGAGACCCTGGTCGAGCAGGGCACCACGCTGCTGCTCACCACCCAGTACCTGGAGGAGGCCGACCGGCTCGCCCACGACATCGCGGTGGTCGACCACGGCAAGGTGATCGCCCGGGGCAGCGCGGACACCCTCAAGGCGCAGATCGGCGGCGAGCGCGTCGAGGTCGTCGTGCACCGCCCCGAGCTGATCCCCGAGGCGGTCGCCGCGCTCACCCCCTACGCCAAGGGAGACCCCGCGGTCGAGAAGAACACCCGCCGGATCACCGTCCCGGTCAGCGGCGGCGCCAAGGTGCTGGCCGCCGTCATCCGCGAACTGGACGCCCGCTCCATCGAGATCGACGACATCGGCCTGCGCCGCCCCACCCTCGACGACGTCTTCCTGTCCCTCACCGGCCACGCCACCGAGGAGCAGCAGGACGACGACGACGGCGGGGCGCCCGCGAAGAAGGGCCGCCGCGGCCACGGGAAGGACGCCTGAGATGGCCACCGCACTGCCGGACGCGGCGATCGGCCCCGTCCCCATCACCCCCCGGCGCGGCGCCGCCGCGATGCTGCACGACTCCTGGGTGGTCGCCAAGCGCAATTTGCGCCGAATGACCCGGATTCCCGAAATCGTGGTGTTCGGGCTCATGCAGCCGATCATGTTCGTGCTGCTGTTCTCGTACGTGATGGGCGGCGCGATCGCCATCCCCGGCGCCCCGTCCGGCCACGACGTGTACATCCAGTACCTGATGGCCGGCATCTTCGCGCAGACCGTCACCTTCGCGGTGGCGGGCGCCTCGGCCGGCATCGCGGAGGACATGACCAAGGGCCTGGTCGACCGGTTCCGCTCGCTGCCGATGTCCCGCGCCGCGGTGCTCACCGGCCGGACCCTCGCCGACCTGGTGCAGACCGCGATCACCGTGGTGGTGCTGGCGCTGGTCGCGCTGCTGGTCGGCTGGCGGATCCACGACGGCTTCCTGAAGGCGCTCGGCGCGTTCGGCCTGCTGCTGTTCCTCGGCTACGCGTTCTCCTGGATCGGCGCGCTGATCGGCCTGTCCGTGCGCAGCCCCGAGGCGGCCACCTCGGCCGGGCTGATCTGGCTGTTCCCGCTGACGTTCATCTCCAACGCGTTCGTGCCGGTCAGCTCGATGCCGGGCTGGCTGCAGCCGATCGCCTACTGGAACCCGTTCTCCGCCACCGTGCAGGCCTGCCGCAGCCTGTTCGGCAACCAGCTCGGCCCCGCCCCCGACGTCTGGCCGATGCAGCACGCGGTGCTGGTGTCGATCGGCTGGTCGGTGCTGATCACGGTGCTGTTCTCCTGGCTGTCGGTGCGCAAGTACCGCCGCGCGGCGGGGTGAGGCGGCGGCCGGGGCCCGGTGACGACGGAGGCCGCGAGAACGACGGAACGGCCGCTCCCCCCACCCGGGGGAGCGGCCGTTGCGTCGTCGTGCGGGAGGCTCAGCCGGAGAACGGCTTGGCGTCGATGATCTTCACGCTGGCCTTCTTGCCGTTCGGCAGCTCGTACTGGGCGTCCTCACCGACCGACTTGCCGGTGATGGCGCGGCCCAGCGGCGACTGCGGGGAGTACACGTCGATGTCGCCGTCGGTGACCTCGCGGGAGGCGAGCAGGAACTCCATGGTGTCGTCCAGGTCGCCGTCGAAGGCCACCTTCACCAGCATGCCGGGGGCCACCACGCCGGAGTCGGCCGGGGCCTCGCCGACCTTCGCCCGCTCCAGCAGCTGGGACAGCTGACGGATGCGCGCCTCGGTCTTGCCCTGCTCGTCCTTGGCCGCGTGGTAGCCGGCGTTCTCCTTGAGGTCGCCCTCCTCGCGCGCGGCCTCGATCTTCTGGGCGATCTCGATGCGCCAGGGCCCGGTCAGGTGGTCAAGCTCGGCCTTGAGCTTGTTGTAGTGGTCCTGAGTGAGCCAGGTCACGTCATCGTTGGTCTGGGTCACAGGGTGCTCCTCGTCGGTGCTGGCGCTGCTGCGAGGGTGGTTCGGCAGCAGTGGTCGATTTTCTGGGCAGATGCAAAGCAACGCCCGCTTCCGTGCCGTTCGGCAGGGAAGGGGCGAAATCACGAGCCTAACAAGTTCCCCGCGCAGGCGGGAAGGGTTGCGGGCGCGAGGGGCGTCCCGCTGCTCCGACTATGCGCTCGAAAGGGTGAGCGGGGCAAAGGCCGTCGGCGGCGGCTACTTGTCGTCCGGGGTGCAGCCGAGCAGCTCGGCGGTGGAGCCGCGGGAGGTGGTGCGCAGCGTCACGACCTTGTCGTAGCTGGTGCCCTCGGCCGGGACCTGGAAGTCGGACTGGCCGACCACCGCGCCGTCCGCGCCCTGCGAGCGGACCGTGCACACGCCCGAGGTGCCCTCGCTCTTGCGCACCGACAGCTGCAGCTGCACCTCGGTGTCGGAGACCGGCTGGAAGGTCGGCACCGCGCCGTTCAGCTTGGTCTCGCGCAGCAGGTAGGAGGTGCCGAGCCAGGCGATCAGGCCCACCAGCAGCACCCCGCACACCACGCCGGCGATCCGCAGCCGGCGGTCGGCCGCCCGGTCGTCGGTCCGGCTGTAGCGGCCCGCCGGGGGCGCGAGGAGCGGCTGGGGCGTAGGGCTCTGGTCCATGGTGAGGCTCGGTCCTTTCGCGGAGGAACGTTCGGCCGTCCGCGGGAATGGACGCGCCCTCCAGTCCGTCACTATAGGAGGGGCACGTCCGCGCCACAGGCGGCGGGGGAGCCGGCCCGAGGAAAGCGGACATACCTGTACCTGGAAGGGACCCAGGCGTTGAGCGAGCAGTTGCGGTTGATGGCGGTACACGCGCACCCGGACGACGAGTCCAGCAAGGGCGCCGCCACCATGGCGATGTACGTGGCCCAGGGGGTGGAGGTCCTCGTCGCCACCTGCACCGGAGGCGAGCGGGGGTCGATCCTCAACCCCAAGCTGCAGGGCGACCCGTGGGTCGAGGAGAACATCCACGAAGTGCGCCGCAAGGAGATGGACGCCGCCCGGGAGATCCTCGGCGTCCAGCAGGCGTGGCTCGGCTACGTCGACTCGGGCCTGCCCGAGGGCGACCCGCTGCCCCCGCTCCCCGAGGGCTGCTTCGCCCTGGAGGACGTCGCCGTGGCGGCGGGCACCCTGGTCAAGCTGATCCGCGAGTTCCGCCCGCACGTGATCACCACGTACGACGAGAACGGCGGCTACCCGCACCCCGACCACATCATGACCCACAAGATCACCATGGCGGCCTTCGACGCCGCCGGCGACCCCGAGGCCTACCCCGAGGCCGGCGAGCCCTGGCAGCCGCTGAAGCTCTACTACAACCACGGCTTCCCGATGGGCCGCATCCGCGCCCTGCACGCCTACCTCACCGAGCACGGCCACGACTCGCCCTACGGCGAGTGGATCGAGGGCTGGGAGAAGTCCGGGCGCGCCGAGCGGGAGATCACCACCCGGGTCGCCTGCGGCGAGTACTTCGAGATCCGCGACAAGGCGCTGATCGCCCACGCCACCCAGATCGACCCCGACGGCCCGTGGTTCCGCGTCCCGCTCGACATCCAGCGCGACGTCTGGCCCACCGAGGACTACGAGCTCGCCAAGTCCCTGATCGACACCGACCTCCCCGAGACCGACCTCTTCGCCGGCCTCCGCAAGTAGCCCGTACCACCCCCCGGTGACCCGGCCCGCGTAGGGCCGGGTCACCATGGACGAATGAGCACCCCCGTGAACGTCACCCAGCTCGCCGCCGACCTCGCCCTCGACGAAACCAAGGTCACCCCCGGCCTCCTCGGCTTCGTCGTCTTCGCCGCCCTCGGCATCGCCACCTGGTTCCTCCTGAAGTCGATGAACGCCCGCTTCAAGAAGATCGACTTCACCGAGCAGCCCGAACCCAAGGACGACTGACCTCCGGGTTCACCCCGCCCGAGATCCACCTCCACGGCGAACGGCGCCCCCACCCGCCCGCCCCGGCGAAGACCGGGCCCTCGCGGAAACTGCCGCTCGCCGGGTCGAGTGCGTACGTGTGCACCGGCGGCAGTCCTGTGGCGGCCCGCTCGACCCGCCATCCCTCATCGGTGCCGCCGACGCTCACGTCTGCACCACCCTCGCCGCCGCCCGGACCGCCGCGATCCGCACCGGCCGCACCCCCTCGACCGCCGACCTCCGCCTCGGCGGCGATCCGGCCTCACCCCACCTCTGAACGGGCACCGGCGGCCCCGGCAGGATCAGACGGTCGGGGCCGGGGCGTTCTCGCTCCGCCCCACCGGGCCGCGGGCCGGCCGGCGGGCCGGGGCGCCGACCCGGTCGCGGCGGAAGACGACGTCGGCCATCCGCCGCTCGGGGCCCCGGCGGCGCAGCAGGAGGTGGCCGACGAACGCCGCCGGCCCGAAGAACACCTGGGCCGGGATCAGCGCCGCGGGGTGGCCGGTGATCGCGCCGACGAGGTGCAGGACGGCCACCGGGGCCACCGCGCCGAAGACCACGACCAGCGCGATGCCGGTGCGCAGCCCCGCCCGCCCGTAGGCCTTGTACGCGGCGGTGGTGAACAGCGCGTAGGCCAGCAGGTCGCCCATGCCGAGCACGGCGCCCAGGTCGTCGCTGAGGCGCAGCCCGGCCGCGGGGGCGAAGGGGTAGCCCTGGATCGCGTCGGACAGCTCCTCGGTCAGCGGGACGACCCAGGCGAAGAACGCGTCGTAGGCGGCGAGCGCGAGCAGGAACCAGGCGACGTTCTTCAGCCGCATCCCGCCCTGCACGTTGATGTTGGTGGCGGAGACGACCACCAGGCCGACGACGCAGCTGTTGGCGATCCAGTACGGCGCGCCGGTGTCGCCGAAGGCGAGGTGGGCGCCGAACACGGCCGCGATCAGCGCGGCGATCAGCGCCCAGCGCAGCCGTCCGCCGCCGACGACGGGCTGGTAGCCGACGGACAGCCCGCCCGCGAAGGCCGCCGCGAGCACCGCCGGCAGGACCGCGCCGGGCAGCGCCAGGTAGAGGTACGGCAGCGCCAGGACGAAGCCCATCATCACGTAGATGTCGGTGCCGTTGAAGACGCCGATCGGCGGCCGCGGGGTGCGGACGGTGCGGAAGTAGCCGACGGCGCCGGCGCACACCGCGAGTGCCAGGACGCAGCTGACCGCGAGCTGGAAGAGGACCGTCATGCGTGGCTCCGGGTGAAGGTGTGCTCCAGCAGGTCGCAGCGGAGCGGGAAGCGCAGCGCCGCCTCCGCGTCGTCCAGCGGCAGGACGGTGACGTTCGCGTCGATGCCCTCGGCGCGCAGCCGCTCGGCCACGTCGGCGGCGCCGAGTTCCGTGGAGGCGACCTCCACGTGCAGCCGGCCCCGGGCGGTGACCTCGGCCCGGTGGCGCAGCGGCCACGGCAGCCCGGGGGCGCCGTCCAGCGCCTCGACGATGTCGCGCGGGGTGACGACGGCGTCGGCGGTGCGGTGGAGCTGCCCGGCCTTGCCGAGGATGTGGGAGACCGCGGGGACCGAGGCGAGTTCGCAGTCGGGCTCGCCGTCCAGGGTGCGGACCACGTCACCGGTGTTGTACCGCAGGACGGGCATGCACTCCCGGTAGGGGAAGTACGGGGTGACCGTCAGCTCGCCGAGCCGGCCGGGCCCGGCGGGCTCGCCCGTCTCCAGGTCGAGGACCTCGGTGTACCCCATGTTGGGGTCGATGTGCAGGTGGTGGTGGGAGCAGGTGCGGCCGCTGACGGGCAGCAGCTCGGTCATGCCGAAGGAGTCGCCGACGGTGCGGGCGCCGAAGGTCTCGCGGAAGGCGGCCGCCAGGTTGCGCGACAGCATCTCCCCGCCCGCGTAGACCGCGCGCAGCCCGAAGTCCTGCGGCCCGTAGCCGCGTTCGCGGGCGACGCGCACCATGCGGGCGAGGTAGCTGGGGTTTCCGGTGAGCACCGTCGGCCGGGGGCCGGAGCCGCCGAGCAGGTGCTCGACGGACTCCTCGGGCGGGACCTGTCCCACGACGTGGCAGGCGGCGTTGGCCAGGCGGCACACCTCGACGTCCTCCTGGACGGCGGCGGTCGCCCGCGAGCTGAGGTTGATCTGCATCCGGTCGCCGGGGCCGAGGTCGCCGCGGAGCACCAGGGACAGGGCGATCAGGGCCGGCCACAGCTCCATCTCGTAGCGGGAGAGCCAGATCCGGACCGGCGCGCCGGTGGTGCCGGTGGTCTGCGTCGCCAGGTACGGGTCGCTGCAGAGGAAGTCGTCGGGGCGGGCGATCAGGTCGGCCTTGCGGGTCACCGGGATGCCGGTGAGCGTCTCGGTGGTGATCAGCGCCGGATCCACGCCGGTGAGCCGTTCCCGGTAGAAGGGCGAGCGTGCGGCGAGCCTGCGCACGGTGCGCTGGAGCGCCCGGTTCTGCAGGTCGCGGCGCTCGGCCGGATCGGTGAACGGCCCGTCGGCCAGTTCGTCGACGTCGTCGCCGAGCGAGCCGAACTCCTCCAGCGTGACGAGCGCGTCGGCGACCAGCCGCTCCACGGCCCGCACGTTCAGCCGCCGGCCGAACACCATGGCCGTGGCCACCCGTACCTGCCGGACCGCGGTCTCCAGCACTGATGCCTCCCTCGCACCTCGAACAGGACGAAGGGGTGGGGGGGGGGGGCCGCCCCCCCCCCCCCGGGGGGTCTGGGCGGCCCCCCCC